>NZ_JBIDFE010000008.1:0-95824 GCF_046635605.1 Gilliamella sp. BG3 | reverse complement strand
CCACATGAGGCATTAAATAACATGACACCGATTGAGTATAAAACACTAAAACAAGCAGCATGATTTTCTACGTGAGTAGTGTACTAAGTTTGGGGTATTTACAAAATATTTACACTATAAGTATAACAACACAGTTAAATAAAAAATAGTAAGTTGTTTGCGTATCTATTCTACCGTTACCGATTTTGCTAAATTACGAGGCTGATCGACATCGGTTCCTTTGATCAAAGCAACATGATACGCAAGTAGTTGTGTAGGTACTGTGTAATATATTGGTGCAGTAAGTTCTTCAATATGGGGTAGGTTTATAATGTGCATGGTGTCATCACTAACAAATTCCGAATCTTCTTGGGCAAAAACATACAGTTGACCGCCACGCGCTCGAACTTCTTCTATATTAGATTTTAATTTTTCTAGCATTTCGTTGGTTGGTGCCATAACAATCACTGGCATATCAGCATCAATTAATGCAAGTGGACCATGTTTGAGTTCACCAGCAGCATAGGCTTCAGCGTGAATATAAGATATTTCTTTGAGCTTTAGCGAAGCTTCCATAGCGATTGGATACTCATCACCTCGACCTAAGAATAGCGCATGATGTTTATCCACAAAATGACTAGCTAGTTTTTTTATTTGAGGTTCTGCTGTTAGCACCTGTTCAATGCGGTTTGGTAGGACTTGTAGTGCATGCACAATAGCCTGCTCAGTACTTTCAGCCATATTATTTATGCGTCCTAATTTAGCAACTAGTAGCAATAAAACCGTTAATTGTGTGGTAAAGGCTTTAGTTGACGCAACACCTATTTCAACCCCCGCCTTGGTTAATAGAACTAAATCAGCTTCGCGCACGAGTGTTGAGGCTGCCACATTACAGATAGCAAGGGTGCTTAGGTAATTATTTTCTTTGGCTAATCGCAATGCAGCGAGTGTGTCAGCCGTTTCACCAGATTGTGAAAGGGTGATAAATAAGCTATTTTTGCGACGAGCTGGATTTCGATAACGGAATTCTGATGCAATCTCGACATCACAAGGAATTCCTGCTAAAGCTTCAAACCAATAACGTGCAACCATACCTGCATTATAAGCAGTACCACAGGCAACAATTTGAACATGCTCAACCTGTTTAAGGATGGCTTTGGCTTCATCACCAAGTTCGGACAAATCAACTTTACCATGTACCATGCGGCCTTCAAGCGTATTTTTTATTGCATTAGGTTGTTCGTAGATCTCTTTTTGCATGTAATGGCTGTAGCCTGCTTTACTACCCGCATCATACTTTGCATCAGATTCTAAACATGGTCTTGCTACTTCTTGATGATTTTTGTCTAAGATTGTTACTTTTCGGTGAGTGATAAGTGCGATATCACCTTCTTCCAAATAGATAAATTGGCGAGTGACGGGTAATAGTGCTAATTGATCGGATGCGATAAAGTTCTCACCTACACCACAACCTATAACTAAAGGACTGCCTGAACGTGCCGCAACCAGTATATCTGGATTGCGAGTGTCCATAATGACTGTACCGTAAGCCCCTCGTAGTTGCGGAATAGCTTTTTGTACAGCGTCAAATAAGGAACAATCTTCTGTTGATATAATGTTATGAATTAAGTGGGCAATAACTTCCGTATCCGTTTCTGAACGAAATTGATAACCTTTGGCGATCAGCTTTTCACGCAGTGGTTCAAAATTTTCGATAATTCCATTATGCACAACGGCAATAAAACCAGATACATGTGGATGAGCATTGTGTTCAGCTGGTTCACCATGAGTTGCCCAGCGAGTATGAGCAATTCCTGTAGATCCTTCTAGTGGATGCTGTTCAATGGCATCTTTAAGTGCTTGTACTTTGCCAACACGACGAACGCGTTGTAATTCACCTTGTGGTGAAATAATTGCCAGTCCTGCCGAGTCATAACCACGATATTCTAATCGTTTTAAACCTTCTAATAATATTTCAGCAACATCACGTTTGGCGATAGCACCCACAATACCACACATATATTATTCCTCGTTAGTTAACTTTGTTGGTCGTTTCCAACCAGCAAGTTGTTTTTGTTTTACTCGGCTTACGACCAATTCGTTCTCATTCACGTTATTAGTAACCGTTGTTCCTGCTGCAATAGTTGCCCCTTTACCCACTTTTACAGGTGCAATTAATTGTGTATCAGAACCGACAAACACATCATCTTCAATAATAGTTTTAAATTTATTGGCGCCGTCATAATTACAGGTGATGGTGCCTGCACCTATGTTGACGTTACTACCAATTTCGCTATCGCCAAGATAGCTTAAGTGTCCCGCTTTGCTTGCTTGGCCTAGATGTGCTTTTTTTAATTCAACAAAGTTGCCAACATGGGCTTGTTCATCAAGCTGTGAACCAGGTCGTAGACGGGCGAAAGGTCCTATAGTGCACTGTTTAGCGATAGTTGAATCTTCAATAATGCTATACGGACTGATTGTTGAATTGTCATCAATTGAGCAATTTTTTAAGACACAGCCTGCACCAATAAATACGTTATTGCCTAGTTTGACATTTCCTTCAATAATTACATTACAATCAATCGTAACATCTTTACCATGCGATAGTGTGCCTCGTAAGTCAAAGCGATTTGGATCAAGCAGTGTTACACCAGCTAGTAATAAATTTTGAGCTTGCAGGTGTTGATATTGTCTTTCTAACATTGCCAATTGTAGGCGATTATTAACACCTTCAACTTCAAATTGTTGAACTGGGTGCGAGGTTAAGATTTCATAACCATCTTGGTAAGCAAAAGCAATAATATCGGTTAAGTAGAACTCTTTTTGCGCATTATTATTGGTTAAACGTAATAACCAACTTTTCAATAATTTTCCGTTAACTAGCATTATACCAGTGTTAATTTCGTTGATTTTTTGTTGTTCTGGTGTGGCATCTTTTTGTTCAATAATAGCAACAACTTTGCCATTTTTGCGTTCTATTCGACCATAACCTGTTGGATCTTCAAGAATAACAGTTAATAAAGCGATGCCTTGCTGGGGTTTACTGGCAATTAAAGTTTGTAGTGTTTGAGCCGATATAAGGGGAGTGTCGCCATATAAAATTAAGATATCTTCGTCATCTTGAATGTAAGGGATAGCTTGTTGCACAGCATGACCAGTACCTAATTGTTCGGCTTGATATACCAGTTGCACAGGTTGATTTTTAAGCGCATCTTTAAGCTGTTGTTTGCCATGTCCATAAACAATATTGATGCGATTTGTATTAAGTTGTTGAACTGTATCAATCACATGTTGTAACATCGGCTTGGCGCCAATTTTATGTAAAACTTTAGGTAGGTTGGAATGCATCCGTGTGCCTTTTCCTGCCGCCAAAATAATTGCACTTAGCTTTGGTGGTGAAATTGCCATAATTGGTTCCGATCTGGTTGAATTAGCGTAACACTATAATCAAAATTTTTAATGAAATCATCCCCAATCTTTTAATTTTTATCATAAAAAAAGTAAAATTGATATTTACCAAAGAGTTTAACAAAAGAGGCAGTAAGTTATGAATTCCGCTATAAAAGTTTTATTACTCTATACCACACACGAAAAACAGACATTTAAGATTATGCAACGCATAAAAACACGACTTAATGGTCGATGTGATTGTGATGTTATTGAGCTGTTACCCGATACTAAAATCGATTTGACACAATACCAAGCAGCCTTATTGGGAAGTTCCATTCGCTATGGATTTTATAGCAAATTAATGAAAAAGTTTATAAATAAGAATTATCAGCAGTTAAATAGTATGAAGTCTGGATTTTTTGGGGTAAATATGGTGGCAAGAAAACCCAACAAAAATACACCAGAAACAAATTTATATACCAAAAAGTTTTTAGCTAAAATAGCATGGAAACCAGCTTTTACTGCTGTTTTTGCAGGTGCGCTTTATTATCCTCAATATAATTGGTTTGATCGCAATATGATCCGCTTTATTATGTGGTTAGGGAAAGGTGATACTGATGTAACAAAACCAGTTATTGAATATACAGATTGGGCAAAGGTAGATGAATTTGCCAAACAGTTTTATACTTAAACGTATAGTTACCTGAAACTTTTTTACAAATAAATTGATATTTTTCTAGAGATATCAAGTGTTCAACTTCTTTTAAAGAAACTTTGTGATATAGATCAACATTTCGGCTAAAAAGGTGTACAATACTGCGCCTATAGAATCTGTCTCCTAATTGGAATTTTAATTGTGATTGAAAATTTAAGAAATATTGCCATTATTGCTCACGTTGACCATGGTAAAACAACATTGGTTGATAAGTTATTAAAACAGTCAGGTACGCTAGATAATCTACGTGGTGACGATAACGAACGCATAATGGATTCAAATGCGCTTGAAAAAGAGCGTGGTATTACCATTTTAGCTAAAAATACCGCTATTGATTGGAATGGTTACCGAATTAATATTGTTGATACCCCAGGACATGCTGATTTTGGTGGTGAAGTTGAACGTGTTATGTCTATGGTTGATTCTGTATTATTGCTCGTTGATGCAATGGATGGACCAATGCCTCAAACACGTTTTGTAACGCAAAAAGCATTTGCTTATGGTTTAAAACCGATTGTGGTTATCAATAAAGTAGACCGACCAGGAGCTCGCCCTGATTGGGTGGTTGACCAAGTGTTTGATCTGTTTGTTAATTTAGGCGCTACTGATGAACAGCTAGATTTCCCTATTGTTTATGCTTCTGCATTAATGGGTATTGCGGGCTTAGATCATGAAAATATGGCTGAAGATATGACGCCACTATTTGAAGCGATTGTTAAACATGTTGAACCACCAAAAGTGGATTTAGATGGTCCATTCCAAATGCAAATTTCTCAACTTGATTATAATAATTATGTTGGCGTTATTGGTATTGGTCGTATTAAACGTGGTCGTGTTAAACCAAATCAACAAGTGACTATAGTTGATAGTGAAGGTAACAAACGTACAGGTAAAGTAGGGCAAGTGCTAGGTCATTTAGGGCTGCAACGTTATGAAGCTGAAGTTGCCGAAGCTGGTGATATTATTGCATTAACTGGTCTTGGTGAACTCGGTATCTCTGACACGATTTGTGATAATAGTTGCGTTGAAGCTCTGCCGGCATTAACTGTTGATGAACCAACAGTAACTATGTTCTTTAATGTTAATAGCTCACCTTTTGCTGGTAAAGAAGGTAAATATGTAACATCTCGACAAATTCTTGAGCGTTTAAATAAAGAGCTTGTACATAATGTTGCGTTGCGCGTTGAAGAAACTCCAGATCCAGATGCGTTTAGAGTATCGGGTCGTGGTGAATTGCATTTATCAGTACTAATTGAAAATATGCGCCGTGAAGGTTATGAGTTAGGTGTTTCTCGCCCTAAGGTTATTTTTAGAGAAATTGACGGTAAAAAACAAGAACCATTTGAACAAGTTACGCTTGATATTGAAGAACAGCATCAAGGTTCAGTAATGGAAGCCCTTGGTTTACGTAAAGGTGATCTAACAAACATGTTACCAGATGGTAAAGGTCGCGTACGTTTAGATTACGTAATTCCAAGCCGTGGACTTATCGGTTTCAGAACTGAATTTATGACTATGACTTCAGGTACAGGTTTACTTTATTCTACATTTAGTCATTATGATGATATTCGCCCAGGCGAAATTGGTCAGCGTAATAATGGCGTAATGATTTCTAACGGTACAGGTAAAGCATTGGCTTATGCGTTATATGGTTTACAAGATCGTGGTAAGTTATTCCTAGGTCATGGTGCTGAAGTATATGAAGGGCAAATCATTGGTATACATACTCGTTCAAACGATTTAACTGTTAACTGTTTAACGGGTAAAAAATTGACTAATATGCGAGCATCAGGTACCGACGAAGCAACAACACTTTCACCACCAATTAAAATGTCATTGGAACAAGCGTTAGAGTTTATTGACGATGATGAATTAGTGGAAGTAACACCGTTATCTATTCGTCTTCGTAAACGTCATTTGACGGAAAATGACCGAAAACGTGCATTTAGAAGTGGTAACAAAGACTAATTAATATTAGTTCTATCGTAATATGAAAACCTCGCTATTTAGCGAGGTTTTTTTTAGCTTTTACTCTAGCAATGGCATCGGCGATAGACTGTTTCCGGTCGATCGATGTGCTAGTTTTGTTTGCCATCGGTGTGACACGAGGAAACAAAATTGTTGGTGGCACCAATTGGTTGTGATTTAATCGCTGTTGCTTTTTCTCAGTTAGCGCTAACTCTTCTGATTCACTTAATACAGTGCCTAAAGTGCTTAATGTAATACAGTCTGTTGGACAGGTATTAATACAATTACTGCACGAGGTACATAACTGTGGCAAAATTGTGTGCAACACTTGCTTACTGCCGACAATGGCATCAGTTGGGCAAACACGAATGCATTTGCCACAGCCAATACAGTTTTCTTCATCAATAAACGCTTTATATTCTTGCTTAGTTTGCATAATCACTTCTTGCATTAACTTAAACCTACAATATTACCATCCTTGTCAATATCAATATGCCTATAAGCAGGATTAGTACCAAGCCCTGGCATGGTCATCACATTTCCAGCGTAAACACGAATAAAGCCAGCCCCTGCTGAAATAGCCAAATGGCTGATATCAACGTCAAAATTAGTTGGTACATTTTTTAAGTTTGCATCAGCACTAATTGACATTGGCGTTTTAGCAATACAAAGTGGCAAATGATCCAGTTTTAATTCTTCGATCTCTTTGATGTTTTCCAGTGCAGTGGCTGATAAATTAGCTTTGTTAGCACCATATTTTTTTACCATGGTTTGAATCTTATCTGCGAGTGGCATATTATCAGGATAAGGCAATTTGATTTCACTTGGCATGTCACATGCCTTAATAACATGTTTTGCTAATTTTTCAGCGCCTTTACCGCCTTGAGTAAAGACTTCACTCACTTCACAAGCAAAAGCACCATGTTTAACTGCATATTGTTGTAAAAATGCTAGCTCTTCTTCACTATCATGTGGAAAGCGATTAATAGCGACAATTACTTGTAATCCATAGCTTTTGGCATTGTTGATATGCCATGCTAAATTGGCAGCACCAATTTCAAGTAATTCAACGTTAGATTCTGAAATTTCTTTTGGAATTGCTTGCCCAGGTTTAATATTATATTTACCACTGTTAGATTTTAAACTACGAACTGTTGCAACAAGCACTACACATGAAGCTTTAATGCCAGCTTGGCGATATTTGATATTAAAGAATTTTTCCATGCCCATATCTGAACCAAAGCCCGCTTCAGTCACAACATAATCAGCAAGTTGTAACGCAATACGATCAGCAATGACAGATGAGTTACCATGAGCGATATTAGCAAAAGGCCCAGCATGAATAAGTACTGGTGTATTTTCAACGGTTTGCATCAGGTTTGGATTAATTGCATTTTTAAGTAACACAGTCATGGCGCCAGCAACTTCAAGTTGTTCTGCGGTAATGGCTTCGCCTTGCGTATTATAAGCAAGAATAATACGACCAATACGAGCACGCATATCATGTAAATCTGAAGCTAAGGCTAAAATTGCCATGAGTTCTGACGCTGCGGTAATTTCAAATCCATCTTGGCGTGTAACACCATTAACGCCACCACCAACACCGACAGTTATTTTACGAAGCGCACGATCGTTATGATCTATCACTCGCTTCCACACAATGCGATTTACATCAATGTTTAAACGCGGTAAACCTGTTTGTACAGTAAATTCATCACCTAAACGTTCTTCATGATAAAGCCTTGAATCTAAAGCAGCAGAAGCTAAATCATGTGCGGCAGTGATGGCATGAATGTCACCTGTTAAGTGTAGATTTAATGTTTCCATTGGCAAAATCTCGGCTTTACCACCGCCAGCAGCACCACCTTTAACACCAAATACAGGACCTAAACTTGGTTGACGGATACAAGCGATTGCTGACTTACCAATATAATTTAAGCCCTCACTTAGCCCGATAGTATTAACTGTTTTACCCTCACCAAGTGGCGTCGGCGTGATAGCAGTAACTAATACCAATTTACCGTTAGGTTTGTTTGGTTTGGTTTTAAGAATGGATAGATCAACTTTTGCCACATGCTTGCCGTAAGGCAGGACAAATTCTTCTGGAATGTTGCATTGTTTAGCTATTTCGGTAATTGGATGTAATGGCATATTAATTCTCATCTAACAGTAATTTGGGTTATCAGTATAAATAATTTGATTTGCCGAATAAAGCGACAATTTTATCTTTATCGTTTTTCGGCACAATTCGCAATTATCTTGTTATAATTACTAAATCTATTCAATCAACATATATTTCATTAAAGGATAATAATTAAATGAATTGGTTTTCTGAGTATTCACTTTTTTTAGCTGAAACAGCAACAGTTGTTATAGCAATTTTAGCTGTACTTGTTTTTATATTAAGCCAACGCCGTAAATCAGCAACGGTGGCAGGGCGGTTATCGGTTAAAGATATTAGCCAAGAATATGAACAAGTTAAAGACGACATGTTAATGTCAAGCATGGACGAGTTAGAAGCTAAGCTGTTTATGAAAGATCTTAAAAAACAGAAAAAAAATGAGAGAAAGCAAGCGAAATTATCAGCTAAACAAAAAAAGAAACAAGCTAAAAATCAAGAAAAATCTGCCGAACAAACTTTGTCAGATTCAGATAATGTAGCGAAACCAGTAGAAAGTAATACAAACCAACAAGTTAAACCTAAATTATTTGTATTATCTTTCAATGGCAGCATGGATGCACACGAAGTTGAAGAATTACGCCAAGAGATCACTGCTGTATTAGCTGTTATTAAGCCTGAAGATAAAGTTGTCATTAAGCTTGAAAGCCCAGGTGGCGTGGTTCACGGTTATGGTCTTGCTGCATCGCAATTATTACGGTTTAGACAGCGTGATATACCTTTCACTGTAGTGGTTGATAAAGTTGCGGCAAGTGGGGGATATATGATGGCTTGTACCGCTAACAAAATTGTGGCTGCACCATTTGCAATTGTGGGTTCAATTGGTGTGGTTGCGCAGATCCCTAATTTTAACCGCTTACTCAAAAAACATGATGTAGATATTGAATTACAAACGGCAGGTGCGTATAAGCGTACATTGACGATGTTTGGTGAAAATACCGAAGAAGGACGTCAAAAATTCAAACAAGAATTAGAAGAAACTCATCTTTTATTTAAAGACTTTGTTAAAGAGTATCGCCCAAATGTCGATATCGAACAAGTTGCAACGGGCGAACACTGGTTTGCAACACAAGCTAAAAATAAAGGCTTAGTTGACGAAATCAGTACAAGTGATGACTTTATTTTATCTCACTTAGAAACACATAAAATTATCTCAGTCTGCTATCAACGTAGGCAAAAGCTATCGGAAAGAATTTCGAAGAATGTGATGAAAAGTGTAGAAAGATTGTTTTTCAGACAAGAAAACGGGCTGTAATAGCCCTTTTTTGTTTAGCAAATACTTATATCCTCTTAGACCTAAAATTCAAAAATCATAAATTAAGCTCACTTTTGACGTAAAAGTTTATCAGCAACTGATTAATTTTTAACGATAGCATTAATTGTCAAAACTGAATATCCATTATTCTAAATGGGTTTAATATATAAACAGTCCATGAAAATTAATGGATAAACTCTTTCTTTAATCGCATTTCTTTATGTTTCTCCTTGAGGACAATTAATATGTTTCAATGGCTTTCAAATTGGGTTTTAGATGGACTTAAACACTCCCCAGAAATTCTATTATTTTTATCGTTAAGTTTAGGGTATTTAATTGGTGGCATTCGAATGGGTAAATTCCAACTCGGTGGTGTTGCCGGTTCGTTACTTGTCGCTGTTGCTTTAAGTGTTTTTGGCGTTACTATTGATGCTGGGGTTAAGTCGATTCTCTTTGCACTATTTATTTATGCTGTGGGCTATGAAAGTGGTCCTCAGTTTTTCCGTTCACTAGGCGTGAAAACATTACGCGAAATATTCTTAGCATTATTTATTGCTGTCGCAAGCTTTGTGACTGTTGTAATTTTAGCTAAAATATTCAATTTAGACAAAGGCCTTGCTGCTGGTTTAGCTGCAGGAGGATTGACCCAATCTGCCATTATGGGCACAGCCTCTGATGCATTAAGTCAGCTTGGATTAAGTGCTGAAGAATTAAGTAAAATGCAAGCTAATGTCACTATTGGTTATGCAGTGACTTATATATTTGGTTCACTAGGTGCCATTATAGTGTGTGTCAATATTCTACCAAAAATAATGGGTAAAGATATTGGCGATGATGCAATTAAAGCACAAGCAGAACAGCTTCATGGTTCGCTCTTATTGGGCAATGATCAAAATTTAGCTTTATCTGATATTAGTGGTCGTTTGTATCGTATTACCAACAAAATCAACCAAACTGTTTCCCATATTGAACAGACTGTAAATGGTATCAGTATTGAACGTATTAAACGTGGCAATAAAATAATAGAAGCAACCCCTGAAACAGTATTAAAGTCAAAAGATATCATTCTGGTTGTGGGTCATCGTGACGCTATGATTAAAGCACAAGATCTACTTGGTAGCGAAGTAAATTCAGCATCAGGTATGGATGTAGTGATGAACAAACTAGATGTTGAAATGCGTAATAGCCGTTATGTGGATCAAAATCTTACTCAAGTACTTCAATCTGACGAAGTTATGAAATTAAAACATGGAATATACCTTTTGGCTATTCATCGTGATGGACAATCCCTTCCTCTTACTAACGATATTAATTTAAAACTTGGTGATGTTATTACTATTTATGGTGCTGATGGTGATCTTCGTCGTGTTGTGGATAAAATTGGTGCTCCAATCACTAAAAGTGAAAAAACTGACTGGATATTTCATGGTTTAGGGCTTGTTGTTGGTCTTATTATTGGTTTAATCGTTATACGTGTTAGTGATATTCCTATTACATTAGGAGCTGGCGGCGGTGCACTTTTATCGGGATTATTATTCGGCTGGTATCGCTCTGTTCATCAAACTATCGGTAACATACCAACTGGTGCTGTGCAACTTTTAAAAGATTTTGGCTTGGCTGGTTTTGTGGCGGTTGTTGGTTTAAGTTCTGGCCTTCAAGCGATTAATACTATTAAAGAACAAGGTTTATCCCTATTTTTAATTGGTGTTGTTGTTACTTTATTGCCAATGTTACTTGCCATTTATTTTGGTAAATATGTATTAGGCTATAAAAATGTAGCGGTGTTTGCCGGTGCTTTAGCGGGTTCGCGTAGCGCTAATCCTGCTTTTGGTGAAGTGCTAAATAAAGCCGGTAACTCAACACCAACCAACTCTTTTGCCATTACTTATGCTTTAGCTAATGTTTTCCTAACTTTATTAGGACCATTAGTTGTTGCTTTTGTTTAATTGATCCATCAAATTAAGGATACAAATGTATGAAAAACAAAACAGAATACAGTCAATATGCTAATTTAAGTCCTTTTGAATTAAAAGATAACTTAATTAAACTGGCACAAAGTCATACTGATCGAGTAATGTTAAATGCAGGTAGAGGTAATCCCAACTTTCTTGCTACTTGGCCTCGTCAAGCTTTTTTCCAATTAGGTGTATTTGCAACCCAAGAATCCGAAATGTCATTTTCATATTTAAATGAAGGTATCGGTGGCATGCCAATTAAAGCAGGACTAACCGGACGCTTTGAACATTTTATTTGCCAAAATTACAACACTCCTGGTGTTGCCTTTTTAGGTAAGGCATTTTCTTATATTCGTGATCAACTAGGGCTTGACGAAAACGCTTTTTTACAAGAAATGGTAGAAGGTATTTTAGGATGTAATTATCCAGTACCAGATAGAATGCTACATTTTAGTGAAGATGTGGTTAAAGCATATGTTTTACAACAAATGGGTGCTCAATATCTGGATCGTAATGATATAGATTTATTTGCTGTTGAAGGTGGCACAGCTGCCATGGCTTATATTTTTAACTCAATGAAAGAAAATGGATTAATCCAAAAAGGTGACAAAATTGCCATTGGCGCACCTATATTCACGCCTTATCTCGAAATTCCTGAACTTAACGATTACCAATTAGTTGAGGTATTAATTAATTCTGATCCTAACTCAAATTGGCAGTATCCTGAGTCAGAATTGCGTAAATTAGAAGATCCAGCAATTAAAGCCTTTTTTGTTGTTAATCCTTCAAATCCACCATCAGTTAAAATTGATGACAAAAGTTTAAAAATCATTGCTGAGATTGTTAAAAAACGTCCTGAATTGATCATTTTGACTGATGACGTTTATGGCACATTTGCTGATGACTTCCAATCTTTATTTGCAATTTGCCCTCAAAATACTATTTTAGTTTATTCATTCTCTAAATATTTTGGTGCTACAGGTTGGCGTTTAGGTGTTATTGCAACAGCACATGATAATGTAATAGATAAAGCCATTAAAGCGTTACCAAGCAAAACCAAACAGATCTTAAATAAACGATATAGCTCAATTGTTACTGACCCTGAAAATCTAAAATTTATAGACCGCTTAGTAGCCGATAGTCGTGCGGTTGCATTAAACCATACTGCTGGACTATCAACACCACAGCAAGTACAAATGGTATTATTTGCATTATGTGAAATGATGGATAGCGATCAAAGTTATAAAACAGCATTAAAATCGTTAATTCGACGCCGTGCAATATCACTTTATCAACATTTAGGTCTTAAACATCAAACCGATGAAAACAGTGTAGATTATTACACTCTAGTGGATCTTGAACATATTTGCCGAGAATTATATGACGATAAATTTGCTAAATGGATCCTAAAAAATAAAAATCCATCTGAAATGTTATTCAGAATTGCTGATGAAGCAGGTGTTGTACTACTACCGGGTAAGGGATTTGCTGTACAACATCCTTCTGCTCGAGCATCGTTAGCAAACTTAAATGAATATCAATATGCCGCAATTGGATTATCAATGCGTAAATTAGCAGAAGAATATTATGCTGAATATAAAGCGAAGAATTAATAGTTAAATATTTAAATCAATAAACTTAATTAATACCCTAGCTAGTCTAGGGTTTTATTCAACCAAAATGTTGTAAATTTTCTACTACTGATGTATCCAAAAGTAACAGTATTACAACAATCTACCTTTTGGGAAAAATATAAAATCAATATACTACCTGAGTTATGTAAAACGAAAAATAGACCTATCTTTATAACGTTAAAAGGTTAATATAACCATTTATACGTCGTCAAAATATGCCGACAAATAAGCGAGCGTAACACGTCAAATAAGCATTTTGGAAGCGGAAGTGTTAGGTATTTTGTCAAGAATAAAATATAGCTGATTTGTCAAAAGCGAAATAAAGTCAAATATTATCATTCAACTACTTTGATCGTTTTTGATAAGTTAACACTAAACTTCTATCTTTAATTTATATATAATGTTGGCTCAATACTTAGATTGTAGATATCAATTTCGGAGCCTTTCATGCAGCAGTTTCGTCCTATCCGTCGTGCTTTACTTAGTGTGTCCGACAAAACCGGTATTTTAGAATTTGCAAAAGCCTTATCAGAACGTAATGTGGAACTCCTTTCGACTGGGGGGACAGCAAAATTATTAATGGAAAACCAAATACCTGTTATTGAAGTATCAAATTACACTGGTTTCCCTGAAATGATGGACGGGCGAGTTAAAACCTTACATCCTAAAATTCATGGGGCAATTTTAGGGCGACGGGGTATTGATGATGATATTATGCAACAACACCAAATTGCACCGATTGATATGGTTGTTGTTAATCTTTACCCCTTCGCACAGACTGTCGCTAAACCAGATTGTACGTTAGATGATGCGGTTGAAAACATTGACATTGGTGGCCCGACAATGGTTCGATCTGCGGCCAAAAATCATAAAGATGTTGCCATTGTAGTTGATTGTGGTGATTATGAAAATATCATCAATATGATGGATAGTAACCAAAACTCCCTTTCATTTAAATATCGTTTTAACCTTGCAATTAAAGCCTTTGAACATACGGCCAAATATGATGGTATGATAGCCAACTATTTTGGGCAATTAGTGCCACCTTACATGGGTGAAACCAATCAACCATCGGGCGAGTTTCCTCGAACTTTAAATCTACAATTCATTAAAAAACAGAATATGCGTTACGGTGAAAACGCACATCAGCAAGCGGCTTTTTATGTTGAGCAAGATATCAAAGAAGCCTCGATTGCAACAGCAAACCAATTGCAAGGTAAATCCCTTTCTTATAACAATATTGCTGATACAGACGCTGCGCTTGAATGTGTAAAATCATTTGATGAGCCAGCATGTGTGATTGTAAAACATGCTAATCCTTGTGGTGTAGCGGTTAGTGATAATATTTTACATGCTTATGAAAAAGCCTTTAAAACTGATCCAACTTCAGCTTTTGGTGGCATTATAGCCTTTAATCGACAGCTTGATGTAGATACCGCAAAAGCCATTGTTGATAAACAATTTGTAGAAGTAATTATTGCCCCATCAGTTAGCCAAGAAGCTTTAGCCATTACTCAAGCTAAAAAAAATGTGCGTGTACTTGAATGTGGTGAGTGGTCAACATCAGCATCAGTAAGTTTAGATTTTAAACGTGTCAATGGCGGTTTATTAGTGCAAGATCGCGATCTAGGTATGATATCGCCAAATGAATTAACTGTAGTAACCAAACGTAACCCCACTGCTCAAGAGCTTTCAGATGCGCTATTTTGTTGGAAAGTGGCAAAATTTGTTAAGTCAAATGCCATTGTCTATGCAAAAGATAATATGACAATTGGTATTGGAGCAGGGCAGATGAGTCGTGTTTACTCTGCTAAGATAGCGGGAATTAAAGCTAAAGATGAAAATTTAAACGTTGCTGGATCAGTTGTTGCTTCAGATGCGTTTTTCCCATTTAGAGATGGCGTCGATGCCGCTGCAGCCGCAGGTGTGACTTGTGTGATTCAACCTGGTGGCTCGATTCGAGATGATGAAGTGATCCAAGCCGCAAATGAGCACAATATCGCGATGATCTTTACTAAAATGCGTCATTTTAGGCATTAATTGTGTGATCACTTTGTTAGTTTTTAAAAAGAGTTATCTATATATATCTTTATATTATGAAAGGCATCTTAAAAGGATCTTTTATGAAAGTATTAGTAATTGGTAATGGTGGGCGTGAACATGCGCTTGCTTGGAAAGTAGCACAATCTCCATTGGTTTCTAAAGTTTTTGTTGCCCCCGGCAATGCTGGTACTGCACTGGAACCAAGTTTAGAAAATATTAATATCAAAGTCACCGATGTGAGTGGACTGCTTAATTTTGCCCAGCAACAGCAAGTGGATTTGACCATTGTTGGTCCTGAAGCACCACTGGTTATTGGCATTGTTGATAGCTTCCAAAAAGCAGGATTGAAAATCTTCGGTCCAACAAAATCGGCCGCTCAACTGGAAGGCTCAAAAGCTTTTACTAAAGATTTTTTAGCACGTCATAAAATTCCAACAGCTGAATATCAAAACTTTACTGAAGTGGAACCAGCAATTGCTTATATCCGTGAAAAGGGCGCACCGATCGTGATTAAAGCCGATGGACTTGCGGCTGGTAAAGGCGTTATTGTTGCCATGACACTAAAAGAGGCCGAAGACGCCGTTCGTGATATGTTAGCTGGAAATGCCTTTGGTGATGCAGGTCATCGAGTAGTGATTGAAGAGTTTCTCGAGGGTGAAGAAGCTAGCTTTATTGTCATGGTGGATGGTAAACATGTAGAGCCAATGGCAACTAGCCAAGATCATAAACGTGTTGGCGATGGCGATACAGGTTTAAACACGGGTGGCATGGGCGCGTATTCGCCAGCTCCTGTTGTAACTGATGCGGTTTTTGCAAAGGTAATGGATGAAATCATTTATCCAACGGTCAATGGTATGGCGCAAGAAGGCAACGTCTATGTCGGCTTTTTATATGCTGGCTTAATGATTGACAAAAACGGCAATCCCAAAGTTATTGAATTCAACTGCCGATTTGGCGATCCTGAAACACAGCCGATAATGATGCGAATGCAATCAGATTTGGTCAAACTTTGCTTAGCGGCGGTAGAAGGCAAATTAGATACGGTCAAATCAAAATGGGATCCAAGATCCGCATTAGGTGTAGTGCTAGCTGCAGGCGGTTACCCGGGTGAATATCATACCCAAGATATAATTCTTGGACTACCGGCAGAATCAACCGAAGATTGCAAAATTTTCCATGCAGGTACTAGTTTAGAAAAAGGGCGAGTCTACACCAATGGGGGACGAGTATTATGTGTAACTGCACTTGGCAACACAGTACTTGAAGCTCAACAACGTGCTTATCAGCAAGCCAAAGACATCTATTGGCATGGTTGTTTTTATCGCCATGATATTGGCTACCGTGCAATTGAGCGGGAAAAATAAATAAAAATTCAATAAAATCAATAATCTACCTGAGTGTTTTTGCCTTGGGTAGAGTGTTTAATAGTAATAGCGCTAAGTGTTTTATCATTTTGATATAAAATAGCCTAAATCGGATGATGTTACCGTTGCGGTTTGTTACTCTCAAAGCTCAAAATATCAGAAATCTTGCTAAGTTTTTAAATAAAAAATGTATCCTAAAAGCTGTCATAAAGCCAAAACAATAACACTTATTCTTGACAAAAATTAACCAAAATTTATCTAAAAACTAGCAAAAATTTACATAAACGTCTATAATTTCACCAATTTAAAATTAGTTAATTTAATTATAAGGTTAATATAGAAACCAATAAACTTAATCGACAGGTGGAACGTAATGCAGTATCATTTTAGACACAAGCAGAGGCAAGCCAATGTCTTAAATTTATTAAATCACCATGCTAGATGTGGTGTTACACAAATCTTGTTTATCTTATCAAAGTTATCTTTAAAATTTTTATCGAAATCACTTGCTAAATTTCCGTTGTCATTGACACTACTACTATTATTGCCGTATTCATTGGAATCTCAGGCATTATCGGCCACGACTTCTAAACTCATTCATGGTACTGCACCTTATTTAACTTTTGATGGTGGTACTACCAAAGTGACTACAACAGATGACTTATTAAGTATTAGGTTATCAGATGGTCGTACACTCACACCGCAAAACAATTCTTCATCATCAACAAATCCCATTGAGCTACCCGCATCAGGTCAAAGTTTTGAAAATATTGACATGATAGTACCGACATCAACCAATTCTGTGAACCTTAGCGATTTAGTCGCACAGGGTAATTGGGGTGATGATGATGGTGATGGCCAAGATGGCGGGGTAATGGCAGAAGGAAGTATAACGCTTAGTATCACAGATAAAAATAACCAAACGGTTAGTCGTAATGAAGTATTAACGATAAGTAATGCACCTTATAAAGTAAAATTAAGTAGTACAGGGGGATCTTTAAGCACACAATACGGGGAACCAAAAGCTAATACCTTCACAGAAGGTAGTGAAACATATTACATCAAACCAAAGGTTACAGTAGGTGTCAATTTCGTAAGGCCGAATTTGCAATTAGGAACAGACATTTTCGCAGGTCCAGCTTACGAATGGAACCCTGATAAGGGATTTCTAGTTCAATCAACCAATTCAGTATCATACGCGTTAAATTTTCCGACTACGGGTGCTGATGGTTTATATTTTGATTTAGATATAGTTGGAGTAGATGCAAGTCAGTTGACTTGGGAGCCAGTCACGCATGAAGGAATAACCGCTACGGTGACAAGGACAACCGCTAGCGATAGTTGGATTCCTAATGGTTCAGAAACAGTAACGCGTGTTACTCTAACGGGTCCAGAGGCTAAAGCACAATGGGATAGTGCTAATCCAGATCCAATTACAATCCCAAATTTACCGAAAGAATTTGAATTAAAAGGCAAGGATAGCAGTGGTAATGTGGTGGTAAAATATGGATTTGTTTTGCAAAAGTGGTTTGTCAATGGAGGAACTAGATTTGATATCTATCCTAATAGCGTATCTTGGTGTAGTAGTTTAGGTTATCGAATTCCACAAATAAGGGATCTTACTAATACATACAGTTCTGCTTGGGGAAATGATTGGCAAGGAGCTGTACCGCCATCCTCTAATAATGGTTCTTACCAAAGACGAATAGGGGCTGGATTAGCCACAGAGTGGGGTAACATGATGTATTATACTAATACAGGTTTTGAATACAGCATGTACAACTGGACTAGTGATAGTATGGGAGGAACAGGCTACTATATGTACACAGTGGGTTTGTCGAATGGTATTGTTTACTACTCTACAAGCTTATCTTCTATTGTTTGTGTTACTCCTTAGTTTTTGCACTTAAACTTAAACTGAGGACACTCAACCAAAGAACAAAGTCCTGTGTAAAGCTAGACGACACGCCAATAGGTTTTAAAAGCTTGCGCTTTTTCTAATAAATAGCAAAAGCGCTTTGCAAAAATAAAAAACAAAAGTTAACTTAACAAACGAAAGATAATCTATAACTATTTAATTTTATTAAAAGATAAAAATTAAATAAAATAAATAGTCTACCTGAGTTTTTTTTTATAAGGTCATCTTAATAAATATTTTCAATGATTTTCTTAAAGACTTAATTTTTTTTCTATTAATTATCAAAGTTTTTGGATCACTATAGGTAATTTATGTATTGTATATAGTGAGCAATTACTTTATCGTCATCATTTTACTAATTCAAACTAATAATAGAAACTAAAGTTTAATTTCTTTATTTGCCAATGAAATAAAACACAATAGCGAAGTAAATGTCAGAATGGTTACAGTGCCCCATACCGTTCGCCATCCGTAGCTATGGGCGATATCAGCAATGATAATAGGAGTTAGAAACGAAGTGATAAATACAGTAGTGCCAATCATACCCAAGGCTGTTCCCGCACGTTCAATGCCCGCTTTCACTGCTACCTCGGTATAAGCAATACCGTGCCACGCATGGCCAAATAACCCCGTTAACACAATAAATATAATGCCGATATATGTATTACTCACCATTAAACAAAGCATTAAAGATGCCATTCCACCAAGTATGGCGTAATATTTTAATAAGGCAATACGATTCTTTTTTTTGTCTGTATAGTAACCTGACCAGATCCTGAGCAGCCCACCACCAATCTGAACACCAATAAGAATAATAGCTATTGATGTTAAATCTATATGTAGGTTATCACGCATATAGATGCTACCAAATGTGAGTACTGCCATTTGAGGTACCGTTAGAAAACCCGCAGCCATAACGACCCTCCAAACTGCCCCAGTTTTTAGTGGGGAGGGGATAGTGAGGGTTGATTTTGGTGTATATTTTGATTCACTCTGTTTAGTGTTGATAAACAATATAACTACAAGACCAACGCTAAAGCCTGTGGTAGCTAATACAATAAACATCAGTTCAAATCCATATGAATAGGATAACCAAGGCAGTAGTCCAGTTCCAATCGCACCGCCAACTGGGATTGCGGTTTGGCGAACACTCATAGCAAATCCACGTTCACTATCATCAAACCATGACATCACAGTTCTGCCAGATGATGAGTTAATACTACCGCTGAAAGCTCCTGTTACAACTAGGGCTGCTCCCAAGTGTAAATATTTAACACCACCACCAAGTGAAGCTTCTGGCGTGAGTGATATGGCGATTAAGGCATACATTATAGCTGATGACCATAACCCAAGAATCAAAACCTTCTTGTCACCTAATTTATCTGTCAAGATCCCCAAAATTATCTCTGAAGCTGCAACACCTAACCCCATTGCTCCTAAAACGAAACCAAGTTCGTATAATGAAAAATGATAAGCATCTCGCATTAAAATTCCAGTAATGGGTATGCCAGCAAAACCCATCGCAAATGTTGCTTGTGCCAGAACACCAATTCCAAGCACAAACCAACGATAATTATTTTTTTTATCCATTTAATTTTTCCTTACTTAATTGCATACCAATTGGTATGTTTTGATTTATAGTATTCTATTTATTTGTATAAGTAAAATTAAATAAATTTCATTAAATTATTTGCATTTATTAATTATTTTAATTTTAATTAGTATATAGGGTGTTTTTGTGTTACCAATACTAATTGGTATGTTTTATTAATGTAATTGGAGGTAATAATGACTAATGTAGCAATTAATGGTTTTGGTCGTATTGGGCGTAGTTTTGTCCGTGCATTGCAGGATTGTTCTCATGACATCAAAATAGTTGCGATCAATGATCTGGGTTCAATTGATCAACTCGCTCATCTTTTAAAATATGACACAACTTTTGGACGTTTTGCTAAAAGTATTGATGTAAAAAAAGGTTGCTTAATTATTGACGAACAAGAGATTGCGATATATCAAGAACGTGATCCTGAGGCTATCCCATGGGCTAAACATCAAGTTGATGTGGTATTAGAATCAACTGGTGTATTTAATGATGGCACAAGAGCACAGTCTCATATTAAAGCTGGAGCTAAAAAAGTGCTCATTTCTGCTCCAGCAAAAAATGTCGATTTAACTATTGTTCAGGGGGTGAATGAGCACTTGTATAACAAAGATGAACACCACATTATTTCTAATGCTTCATGTACAACAAATTGTTTAGCCCCTTTAGTTAAAGTGTTACATGAGAATTTTGGAATTAAATCAGGCTTTATGACAACCATTCATGCTTATACGCAGGATCAAAATCTTCAGGATGCACCGCATCGGGATATGAGGCGAGCACGAAGTGCAGCACAAAATATTGTTCCAACTTCAACTGGTGCAGCGCAGTCAATTGGACTTGTTTTTCCTGAATTAAAAGGCAAATTAGATGGCGGTTCGGTGCGTGTTCCTGTCATTACTGGATCTATGATAGATCTTACATTAAATCTAGAGAAAGAAGTGACAGTACAATTAGTAAATGATACTATCAAAAAAGCCGTAAACTTGAAAAGAATGGATGGTATTCTTACCTATACAGAAGATGAAATTGTTTCTTCTGATATTATTGGCAATCCAGCTTCCTCTATTTTTGATGCTAAGCTAACTAAAGTGATGGATGGTACTTTACTCAAAGTTGTCAGCTGGTACGACAATGAATGGGGATTTTCAAATCGTTTGGTGGATACCATTTTACAAATTAAATAATTAGTTAATTAAACATACCGCCAATTGATGGTGTGTTGAGTTATAGCAATATGAATAACGAACAAAAAACTAAACAAAATTCCAGAGAAAAGCTCATTATTGCTATGGCTGATCTCTTATTAGAAAAAGGTCTTGCAAATACTAGCCCTAAAGATATTTTAAAGCGGTCAGGAGTTGGACAAGGTAGCCTTTACCACCATTTCAACGGTAAAGAAGATTTGGCTTTATATGCTATAACTTATAATGTAGAACAGTTAATAAGCATAAATGCTTCAGTACTAAATACTGATACAAATGCTTATAATAAACTGTCAAATTTGCTATTAAAACCTCGTAATATACAACGAGGCTGTTTAGTTGGTCAAATGGCACGAGATAGGTCTATTATGACAAATCCTCATTTAGCGGCAGAAGTTACACGCGGATTTTTGACAATGAAACAAACGTTAGAAAATCTTATAAGAATGGGAATTTCGGATGGAAGTATTTCTAATATTCTTGCACCGTTAGAAGCAGTAACACTGATCATATCTACTTTGCAAGGCGCTTATATTTCAGCAAAAGGATTGCAAGATGATTCCTATTTTCACCTAACAATCAATTCACTATTGAAAATATTTACGCCAAAATCATAGTTTATTTTTGTTTAATTTGTGTTGAATTACAAACAATAAAACAGTCAAACCGTCATTTATAGCACAATAAAGTAGCTCATTTTTCTTTATTGTTTTTTCTATTTCACAATGGACATAAACCACTCCACCGTTTTTGGATCCTGATGCGAGAAGAATAAGCTATGACCTGTATCTAAAGCCGCTATACTTGCCATTTCTTGATTTGAAAGTGAGAAGTTAAATACATCAAAGTTTTCTTCCATTCGTTCTTTTCGGGTCGATTTAGGAATGACAACAATACCATTTTGAATCAGAAAACGCAGTGCAACTTGTGCAACTGATTTTTGATGTTTTTTGCCAATTTCAATAAGTACTGGGTTTTCAAAAAAATTGTTTTTACCCTCGGCAAATGGTCCCCATGATATTATTTGTGTATTTAGCTTTTGCATCACTTCGCGTGCTACTTTTTGTTGTTGAAATACATGTGTTTCAACTTGATTAGCCGCTGGTTTTATACGAACAAAATGGTTTAAATCAATAAGGCGATCTGGATAAAAATTGCTAACGCCGATGGCTTTAGCCTTGCCTTGTTCGTAAGCTTCTTCCATTGCGTGATAAGCACCGTAGTAGTCATTAAATGGCTGGTGAATTAATAGTAAATCAATATAATCTGTCTTTAATTTGCGTAATGACTCTTCTATTGATTGTTTGGCTTTGTCATAGTTAGTGTTGGTGATCCATATTTTTGTGGTAATAAATAGTTCTTGACGGGGGAATGCTACATTTTTGTATGGCATTGCCAACCTGACGTATTTTAAAAATTAAGACCTGTTTTAGATGGACGGTAAATCCATCTAACATTCATTATTTAGCCAAATTTAAAATATTAGCAATGACCTGCTTGCTATAAATGTCACTAACAGCAAAAAAGGGGCGTTTTGTGCCCCCTTTTATAATATTTTTATATAAAATTTATAGTCGATTTCTATCAATTCCTCAAACGTATAATAGGTAACAAATTAATGCTTGTTGAGAACTTCTAAAAAAGGCATGACACTACTGTTTGGCATAAAAACTCGATCATTGTTTTTTTCTTTGTCAAGGATAACTGGATCAATCTCATAACCTAACAGATTAGAAAGAATATATTTATTCATAAGCCCACTTAAATAGCCATCTGGTCCTCGAAATGATTCAATAAATTGACAATTATATCGTTGATTGGTTGATATAAACATAAAAGGGATTAGGAACTGGTCAACGTTGTCACCTATACCATGCCCAACATTCACAATTTCGCCATGATCCGAGGTATAAATAACGGTATAGTTGTTACTATATTTATTGATAACATCATATAATGCTTTGATTGCACGGTCGGTGTGATGAATAGTTAAATCATATTCTTCGACATCAGGTAAAGCCAACTTATCAACTTCATCATAACCTTTTGTATAGGGTTGATGGCTACCGCGCAAATGTACAAAAATAAATTTTTTCGGAAAATTATCTTTTTGTAGAGTGTCTTCTAATAATTGACTTAAATTAATATCCAGAATATCTTCAGTAAAAGTGATAACATCGCTTTTACGTGCAATAAAACCAAACTTAGTATTAAATGTACCTTGAATTTGTTGCCCAGCCGATGCTAACCAATAGGTTTTGTAATGATTGAACTTAGCCATCTCAATAATCGATTTATTATCAAATAAATTATCATCACTTTCGGGCACATTGAATGAAAGTGTCATAGGTATAGAATCCCGAGTAAAGGCTGCCGCTGAGTGGCTATTTGGGATAATACATCCGCCATTTTGACTAAAAATATTGGTCATAAAAGGCGTAGTTTGTTTATGATAACCGTAAGTGCTATAGCGGGAAACTAAAGATGATTCCCCCATGATAAATACGATCAAGTCGTTATCAGGCTTATTAGGAGGTAAAATCACAGCTTGATTAAATTTCTCAATTTCATTGGTACTTGAATAAATATCTGTTGATGCATAACTAGCCAAAAGATAGGATAAATTACCCAATGCCGCTGGATAAATTCGACGAACTATCTCAGCAGTAGTTTTATAGTTGCCTCTCTCGATTTCAGACTTCTCTGCTAAATTTTGTGAAAAAACAATAAAAAAAAGTAAAATTAAATACAATATTAATGGAATAACAGGTCTAAATTTAACAGTAATTGCTTTTCTAAAAATAAATAAAATAAGAAAAGTTGCAAAAAATGCGGGGCCAGCTATGATTAAAACTTGTTTAGACATTGACAATATTTCATAAGAACTGGTTTCTACTATAGAGTCGAGCACGGTATCAGATATTACTTGCCCGTAATAAATAAAATAACTTATTTCTAGTAAAAACAGAAATAGAAATAACGAGCCAAGAGCAAATATAAAATAATTACGGCTAAGAATACTAGTATGTAAAAGAATAATAAAACATAAAGTTGTTATCAAAACGGCATAAAATATAGGTTCATTAAAAATAAATTTGCCGCCAATAACATCAAATGTTAAGTAAGAAAAAATAGCACTAAAAACGATATAAACCAACAATAAAATGAAAGAAAGATTCCATTTAATTTTAAAAAATTTCATTATATTACCTTATTATATTTTTAACATATTAGGTTAACTTATTGTTCTATTTGTGTGATTGTTAGCTTGTACTGAATCAATTTTTTTAACAACTTAATGTATTTATTAAAAAACATAATGATGATAAAAAATTTTTCAACGTATAGTAAGTAACAAATTAATGTTTGTTAAGTACTTCTAAAAAAGGCATGACACTGCTGTTTGGCATAAAAACTCGATCATTGTTTTTTTCTTTGTCAAGGATAGCTGGATCAATCTCATAACCTAACAGATTAGAAAGAATATATTTATTCATAAGCCCACTTAAATAACCATCTGGTCCCCGAAATGATTCAATAAATTGACAATTATATCGTTGATTGGTCGATATAAACATAAAAGGGATTAGAAATTGGTCAACGTTGTCACCAATACCATGCCCAACATTCACAATTTCGCCATGATCCGAGGTATAAATAATGGTATAGTTGTTACTATATTTATTGATAACATCATATAATGCTTTGATTGTACGGTCGGTGTGATGAATAGTTAAATCATATTCTTCGACATCAGGTAAAGCCAACTTATCAACTTCATCATAACCTTTTGTATAGGGTTGATGGCTACCGCGCAAATGCACAAAAATAAATTTTTTTGGAGAATTATCTTTTTGTAGGGTGTCTTCTAATAATTGACTTAAATTAATATCCAAAAGATCTTCACTAAAAGTGATAACATCGCTTTTACGTGCAATAAAGCCATATTTAGTATTAAATGTACCTTTAATTCGTTGCCTAGCCGATGCTAACCAATAGGTTTTGTAATGATTGAACTTAGCCATTTCAATAATCGATTTATTATCGAATAAGTTATCATTACTTTCGGGTACATTGAATGAAAGTGTCATTGGTATAGAATCCCGGGTTAAAGCGGCTGCTGAGTGGCTATTTGGGATAATACATCCGCCATTTTGACTAAAAATATTGGTCATAAAAGGCGTAGTTTGTTGATGATAACCATAAGCGCTATAGCGGGAAACTAAAGAAGATTCGCCCATAATAAATACGATCAAGTCGTTATCAGGCTTATTAGGAGGTAAAATCACAGCTTGATTAAATTTCTCAATTTCATTGGTATTTGAATAGATATCCGTTGATGCATAACTAGTTAAAATATAAGCTAAATTAGCAAGTACAGCAGGATAACATTTACGAATTATGCTATCACTAGTTTTATAGAAACCTCGCTTAATATCAGGTTTTAATGCTGTGTAATTTACTAGACAATAAATAAGGTAGAACAATATAAGCACATAAATAGTTATGGGAATAAAAAGTTTAAATTTAATACGAACAATTTTTTTAAGAATCAATAAAATAAAGAAGTCTGCAATAAGCGCAGGAATTATTATGATTGAAGCTTGTTTAGCCATTGACATTGCTTCATAAGAATTAGTCTCAATAATAGAATCAAGTACTCCTTCTGATATCATTTCTCCATAAAAAATAAAATAACTAATTTCGGATAAAAAAAGAAATAATAATGAAAAGCCAAAGACAACAATAAGCTTATGACAGCTGCAAATACAATTATGTACTATCATAATAAAAATTAAAGTTGTTATTATTGTAATATAGAAAAACAAATCCCCAAAAATAGATTCGGTAGATTTTTCATGATAGCTATTATTAAAGCAGTAAGACCAGATAACACTGATAAATGTATAAACTAATAACAATAACATTAAGGGCAGAACTCTTTTTATCCCACATAATTTCATAAAATATGACCTCATCCTATATTTGTGTATTTACTAGTTAAAGGTAACAGTTGATTTTGTTACTCCAGTCCTTAAATATCCTCTAGAATATCTCGCCACGTACAGCTACCGCGTATTCAATATAAAACATTTTCTAGTCTGTTTCTATATGCTTGTTTATTTTTATTTTTTCTTATTTATTTACAATTTCTGTTTTTTCCCAGTAGTTATCTGTTACAGATGTTCTACATATAGCGTGCTGTTATTGCCCATTTTGGCAAAACTATATCATATACAATATCTTTTTATTTTCTTTTTATTGAAAGATCGATAGCCTCTAGTATGTAATAACAAAAAGGAGCTATATTTTTACGGCCCATTTAATATTTTGTATAAAATTCATAGTCTATCTCTATCAATTTCTCAACGTATAATAGGTAACAAATTAATGTTTGTTAAGTACTTCTAAAAAAGGCATGACACTGCTGTTTGGCATAAAAACTCGATCATTGTTTTTTTCTTTGTCAAGGATAGCTGGATCAATCTCATAGCCTAACAGATTAGAAAGAATATATTTATTCATAAGCCCACTTAAATAGCCGTCTTGTCCCCGAAATGATTCAATAAATTGGCAATTATATCGTTGATTGGTTGATATAAACATAAAAGGGATTAGGAACTGGTCAACATTGTCACCTATACCATGCCCAACATTCACAATTTCGCCATGATCCGAGGTATAAATAACGGTATAGTTGTTACTATATTTATTAATAACATCATATAATGCTTTGATTGTACGGTCGGTATGATGAATAGTTAAATCATATGCTTCGGCATCAGGTAAAGCCAACTTATCAACTTCATCATAACCTTTTGTATAGGGTTGATGGCTACCGCGCAAATGCACAAAAATAAATTTTTTTGAAGAATTATCTTTTTGTAGAGTGTCTTCTAATAATTGACTTAAATTAATATCCAAAAGATCTTCACTAAAAGTGATAACATCGCTTTTACGCGCAATAAAACCAAATTTGCTATTAAATGTACCTTGAATTGCTTGCGCAGCCGATGCTAACCAATAGGTTTTGTAATGATTGAACTTAGCCATCTCAATAATCGATTTATTATCGAACAAATTATCATTACTTTCGGGCACATTGAATGAAAGTGTCATTGGTATAGAATCCCGGGTTAAAGCGGCTGCTGAGTGGCTATTTGGGATAATACATCCGCCATTTTGACTAAAAATATTGGTCATAAAAGGCGTAGTTTGCTGATGATAACCATAAGCGCTATAGCGGGAAACTAAAGAAGATTCGCCCATAATAAATACGATCAAGTCGTTATCAGGCTTATTAGGAGGTAAAATCACAGCTTGATTAAATTTCTCAATTTCATTGGTATTTGAATAGATATCCGTTGATGCATAACTAGCCAAAAGATAGGATAAATCGCCTAGCACAGCAGGGAATATTGTTCGAATTACACTAACACTACTTTTAAGATGACCATTTTTAATGTCAGACTTTAGTGATGATTTAGTTACTAGGAATAAAAGAACAACGGATAGTATAAGTATATACAAAGATAGGGGGACAAAAATCCTAAATTTAACAAAAATTAATTTTTTAAGAACAAATAAAAAAAGAAAGGTTGTAATAAATGCTGGACCTATTATGAGCAAAGCCTGTTTAGTCATTGACGTTACTTCGTGAGAATTAGTCTCAATAATAGAATCAAGTACTCCTTCTGATATTATTTCCCCATAAAAAATACAATAACTAATTTCAGATAAAAAAAGAAATAAAAATAAAAACCCAAAGACAACAATGGGTTTATGACGACTACTAATACTTGTATGTACTAACACAATAAAACATAAAGTTGTTATTGTAATTAGATAAAAAAAAGGATTTTCAAAACAAAATCCATCCCTTTGTGCTCCAGACTTAGTAAGGTAAATAAAAGCAAAAATAACACTAATAAAAGTATAGATTAACAGTAAAATTAAGCGGGAACTTCTTTTAATTCCATATGATTTCATAATATATCTTAGTTATCTTATCGTTATTTTGTAAAAATTATAATAATCAATTATATTTTTTCAATTAAATTTTATTAAACAGAGTGCATTATTGAATTTTTAAAAATACATGTTTTTGAAAAAAAAGAAGTAATATAATTATGTTAATGGTGAATATTTACACAATAATAATGATGTGAATTATTAAAATACAATTTTCGATCGATAGCTAGTCATTTTAATTTTATTAGTGTAAGATATGTACACTTCTTGATAAAGAAGTATAAATTTTTAGTAATAATTAAAAAGTATTTAAAAGGAGAAAATAATGATGTATTTATCAGCAATTCGTGCTCAAACAAGAAATTTTTTAGGTAAATTTGTTAAAAATGAAAAAGGTGTAACAGCAATTGAATATGCAATTGTTGCAGCTGGTGTTGCTACTGTTGTATTCGTTGTCTTTAAAGGTGATGGTCCAGTAGCTTCAATGTTAAGTAATGTTTTTAGTACTTTAAAAACTAAAGTAATTTCTACAATCAATACTGTATCTACTGGTGCTTAATTTAGTTTGAAGATAATGTATTATTAATCTTTGTTAAGTCAAAGTTGCTAGCACGAGTTAAAGTGCTAGTAACTTTTTTGTAATGTAAAAAATAATATAATAAATGTTATGGCTAATGGACAATCTAAGTTTTCTGATGAATGGGGTAGAGTTCGTGACTTGGTTTTTCAAGTACTTGATCTTGATTTAATTGAGCAATTAAAAAACGAACCCAATCGAGTTTTGCGTGAAATTCAAACAATAATCAGAGATATTGTTAATTCTGGCAATGCTTATATTACTGCCGATGAATCGGGTGTATTGGCAGGTATGATTTGCGATGAAATTATTGGTTATGGTCCAATTGACTCATTAATGAAAGATGAAACGGTTAATGATATTTTAGTCAACGGTCCTTATAGTATTTATGTTGAACGGGGCGGGGTCCTTGCCAAAACGGATAAGTTTTTTATAAACGAACGTCAACTACTTGATATCGCAAGACGTTTAGTCAATAAAGTCGGTAAAAATATTGATGAGGCACATCCTTTAGTCGATTCACGGATGCCCGATGGTAGCCGACTTAATGTTGTTATTCCTCCAGTTGCCATTGATGGAACGTCGATGTCAATTCGTAAATTTGGTACTGGCCGTCGAACATTTCATGACTTGATCAACTATGGTTCACTAAATGAGGACATGGCTAATTTTTTAGTTATTGCTGCTCGATGTCGAATGAATATTATTGTTTCAGGTGGAACAGGTTCTGGTAAAACAACAATGCTTAATGCATTGTCTGGATTTATAGGTGAACATGAGCGAACTATTACACTTGAAGATGCCGCTGAATTAAAGTTGCAGCAAGATCATGTGCTTAGACTGGAAACCAAATCAGGTGGTGAAGATGGTCGTGGAAGAGTAACTATGCAAAATCTCTTAGTTAATGCATTGCGTATGCGACCAGATCGAATTATTTTAGGGGAGTGCCGTGGTGAAGAAGCTTTTGAAATGCTTCAAGCTATGAATACGGGTCACAATGGTTCAATGTCGACATTACACGCCAATACTGCTAAAGATGCTTTATCTCGATTAGAAAGTATGATCATTATGGCTCAACCTGAATTACCTATTGTTGCAATTAGACATTATATTGCTTCTTCCGTTAACTATATTATTCAGGCTTCACGCCTTCCAGATGGACAACGTAAAGTAATGAGTATTACTGAAGTTATGGGATTAGAATCCGATAATATTGTTACTCATGACGTTTTTAAGTTTAAAATTCATGACGAAAGAGACGGAAATGGTAAGATTCAAGGTGAATTTGTCTGTAATGGATTAGTTAGGCGATCTGCACTTTATGATAGTGCTCAATATTATGAAATGTCAGATGTGTTAGAAAAACTAATGTTAAATGCAGTAGGTTTAAAAACATGATTCTACTTCTTTCGCTGGTGCTTATTTTTGTTGCCATTATAAATATTTTTGCATTGCATCGCCGTAGTGGGCGATTACAAGTATTTTATAATGTCGAAACTAAAAATACTTCGTTATCAAGTTTGGTCGAAAGACAATTATCTCAAAAAAAGCAATCCTCTTGGGAACGCATCAGCTTTAATATTAAAATGATGATTAGAGCTGATTACAATTTTCTTGTAATAGGGCAATCAAAAAGTCGGTTGTTTGTTTATATTTTTGCAGGTACAGTTGCAGGTATCATATTGAATGAAAAGTATATTAACTATAATAGCTATTTTGCTACTTTAGTTAGTATTATTATCACAATTGTTATAATTATTTATATAAAAAAAAGAAAGTTAAAAAAAGAGTTTTACGATACATTTCCTGAAGCATTAAACACTATTACAGGTGTTGTGTCATCTGGTGGTGCAATAACAACAAGTTTTAAAACGTGTGGAAATTCTATTGGTGGAATTGTTGGTGAAGTAATGAAGGATGTGGATAGCCGAATTGAAATTGGTGAAAATATTGAGGATGTGTTAATAAGATCTTATTTAAGGCTTCCATTTCCAGAATATTATTTTTTTATTTTGACAGTAATGGTTAATCTAGATAGTGGTGGAGAATTAAAAGAAGTTCTTAGTCGGTTAACAAAAATGTTAATAAACAATCGAATTTTAACTAAAACTAGAGACGGTAAAACGGCTGAATTAAGAATGACTATGAAAATACTAGGTGGTATGCCTTTTGCTTTTATTTTTATTCTTAAATTTGCTTCACCAGCAAATTATGAACAATTGGTTGGCACAACAGCTGGTCATTATGTTTTATATTATATATTTGGTAGTGTGGTTATTGGGCTTTTCATTATAAAAGGAATGGTTAATAAGGTCATTTAAATTATGATGAATTTATTAAATATATTAATTCCCATTATTTTAATTTTTATAGGTAGTAGAGAATTAGTCTGCTTATATTTGTTGCATCAAAGAAAAGAAAAACTTAATTTGTTATTAAGTAATGAAAATGAAGAAAAGAGAACACCTAAAAAGCATATTAACCAAAGAAATCTTGCTTTTGAGAGACTCGCTGAAAAAAATAGCATAAGCTTAACTTTTTTGCGCCGTTTTCAAGAACAAAATAGTTGGAAGATTTACGCTATCATTATCGGATTTTCATTTTTTTATCTTGTGAATCAAATATTTTCTTTTATTGAACTTAGTTCAAATATATTACTAATTGTATTATTCCTTATTATTATTATAGTCATTATTCTGCCTGATAGATTGGTAAAAAAACAAACAGAAAAAAGAATTAAAAGAATTTCACAAGATTTACCATTGATCATTGATATGATGGCAATTATGGTGAAATCAGGTATGACAGTCGAAAATGGTTTTAGATATTTAAGCACAAGAGTAAAACCAATTAATAGGGATGTGGCAACTATTTTAGAAAGAGCTTGTTTAATGATGGATGTTAATGGTATCGAGCTCGCTATTGATTTAATTTTGAAAGAAGTACCGTGTAAAGAAGTCAGAATGTTTTGTATTACTTTAAAAAGGAGTATTAGTTATGGTAATTCGATTTATGACGCTTTATTAGAATTATCAGCTGAAATCAGAGAAGTACAAAAATTAACAATAGAAGAAAGAATCGCTGCTATTGCAGCTAAAATGACAATGCCGATGATGGTATTCTTTTTAGTTCCTGTTCTTGTTGTTGTAGTTGCGCCAGTTATTATGAATATTATATCGACATTAAGTCAGATGAATAATTAAGGATCTAGAGATAATGAATGATTTTTTAAAATTCTGTAAACCAAAAGTGTTAATAAATCCGAAATTTATTGCGGTATGTTCAATATTGTTTGTTGCTACTGGATGTCAAAATAGTACCTTAAGATATGATTTAAATGAGCAGCAAAAAATTTTCATTCATGAAACCACAAAAAATTATGGTGGTTTAATTGAGCTTTATAAACAACGTTTACAAAGATCTGATACTGAAGATACAAGATATAAACTTGCTCAAGTCTATTATTTATCTAATGATTATGAAGCATCAAAAAGAACATTAACCCCTGTTTTAAATAAAAGCAAAAATGATAATCTTTTTGTTTTGTATGGTCATGTTGAATCAAAAATGGGGAATAATGACACTGCATTAGAATATTTAGACAAAGCAATCACGATTAATCCTAAAAACGGCGAAGCGTATAATGTAAAAGGTATTGTTTTGTTGAAAAAGAAACAATACGATGCTGCACGATATTCATTCAATCTAGCTAGAGAAAACTTTTATGATGAGAACAAAGTCACAAATAATCTAGCTATGCTATCAATTTTGAATCAAGATTATAATGAGGCTTATAAGCACTTAAATATTTTATATACAAAAGGATATCGTGACCAAACCATTCTTCATAACTTGCTTTACACGTTAGTTAAATTAAATAAAATTCAATTAGCTAAGTCATTTTGCTTAGGGCATAGGTTATCTAGTGAGCCAGAAATATTAATACAAGAACTAAAACAGATCGAGCCAATTAAAGCGATTAAATTTAATGAAATTGTGCCAGCGCAAAGCGAAAATCAAAAGCAGTATACAATTGAAAAATCGGCATCACAAAAGGTAAATAAAACGGACAAGAAAGTTGTTAAGCCTGAAAAAGTAACTAATTCACAAACAACTGATAAGTCGGAAGTTAGTGCTAAATTATCGAGTGTGGCTAAATTAGATTCAGAAACTGAATCCAAAACAGCTTCTCAAGCTACTGCAACTAATTCGGCAGTTGTTAATAAAACAGATTCTAAACAAAATAATCAAGTCAATCGGGCGGCGACTCAATCGACTATTTTAGCTGTTCGATCTGGCGAACATCGAAAATTTAGCCGAATAACTTTTGAAACAGTTAGTCCATTAAATAAAAATCAATACGTAATTGAAAAAATTTCACCAACAGAGTTCAAATTATCGTTATATGACGTAACCCTTCCTAGCAAAGGAATAAATTATATCATTAACCAAATTTCTCGTAGTGATCGTGATTTTGCCAATGTTACAGGAACTTTAACTGCCGAAAAAACATTAGTTTTACAAATAAAAACAAAACAAGACTCAATAGTGAAGGATTTCGATGCAGGCCCTAATTCTAACGGTAAAGCTCATTGCTTTGCATTTGATTTTTATTTAGAGAATAAATAAGTGCAAAAAAAATAATAATAACAATAGATATAAAATTTTAGGGAGTTTGCATGAAACAAAAAAAAATAATTATTCTATATATATTAATGTTAGTTGTGGGACTGGCATTACTATTTACTAAATCATCGCCTGAACCTGTTGCTGAGCCCATAGTTCAGCAACCAGTTCAAGTTAAAGAAGAACCTAAAAAAGAAGAACCTAAAACAGAAATCATAACAGTAGCTGTTGCTAAGCGTGATATTAGTAAAAGAAAAATTTTGACTAAGGATGACTATTATTTTAAATCGATAGAAGTCAAAATTGGGTCTAATGACAAATCCAAATATATAGGCGATGCAACAGAAATCGATGCTTATGTTGCTAAAAATAATATTGCAAAAGATGCATTTATAGAAAGAAGTTTTATTGCTGCACCTAATTCAGAGGAATACTTAATGTCAGCGATAAAAGAAGGAAATTATATGTTTCCATTCAAATTGGATCAAATTGATTCATACTTGGTAAAAAATCTAAAGAGTGGCGATCTTGTTGATCTTTATATATTTTATAGTGATGATGAAATAGCTAAGTCTAATACTAATAGTAAAAATTATAAAGAAGATAGATTAGTTTCACCTAGTGATGATTTTGTTAAAAATCGCATAAAACCAATTATTGTTGGTAAAAAGATTCTCTATATTGATCTAGGAGATACAATAGACCAAAAATTTCAGAGAAAAGAGGTAGGTCAAGTTCAATTAGAGCTTTCAAATCAAGAAATTAAATTATTAAGAACACTAATGACCAATTCCACAGTTATGATGTATCCAAGTACTTATAAACAAAATGTTGATGATGGATTACGTTTGTTAAGTGATAAAGAAAAGAAATGGCCATTAACTGATAAAGCTATTTTCTCAAAGAAAAAACAAATTAATTTGCTAAAAGGGAATTAAGAATGCTAATAAAAGTTAAACCAATTATGAACAAAATCAAACTGCTAGCTTGTTTATTATCAATTAGCTTCTCTCCGTTGGTTTTTGCTAATACTCACAATTTACATATTGGGCAAAGTAAAACAATTGTTTTACCTGAGAATGTAGGTACGGTTTTTATTAGTCAAGACAGCGTTGCAAATTATGAAGTTGTTGATGGTAAATCACTAATTATATATGGTAAACAAAATGGTAGAACTAGTTTACTTGTTTATGATGATGCAAATAATATTATTATTAATGACACCATTAATGTCGATCCACTTTTATCTCAAATTACAAATAGGTTAGCGCAAAACTTTCCAAATAGTAGCGTAACAATAGATCGTTACGATAACGGTGACCCAAGTGGTAGATTTGTCTATGTACTAAATGGTACTGCCCCCGACACTACAACAAAAGGTAAAATCATGGCGCTTGTAGGTACACTTGTTGGGCAAAATGCAGAGCGAATACGAAATAAAGTATCAGGTGAAGATTTTGTCAACCAAGAACTTACATTCCAAGATTACTATGTATATAACAATATTATTGATAATATTAGAGTAATTGAAGAGTATCAAGTTAATGTCAGATTGACTTTTGTTGAAGTTAGCAAAACTTTTACTGATTCATTGGGTATTGAGTGGCAAAGTTTAACTTTGGATAGTATGGCCAAAGGTCAAGATTTTAAGATGAACAATATTGGCGAGTTCACTCTATTAGGTCTAAAAAAAGGATTTAATATTCATAACATTACTACAATGATTCGTGCTATAAAAAATGATCGCCTAGCTAAAATTTTAGCACAACCTAATTTATCTGTATTATCTGGCGAAAGTGCTGCATTTCTTGTTGGTGGTGAGATTCCCATTGTGACTAAAGGTAAAGATGGTGATTCTGAAGTTACTTATAAAGAGTATGGTATTAAATTAAATATCAGTACTAAAGTAAACAATGACAAACGCATTAGATTATTTATTAATAACGAAGTGAGTTCGGTTGCTGGTTCATATGCTTTTAATAACTATAATATACCGACTTTACAAACTCGAAAAACAAGTTCTACTATTGATCTATCTGATGGTGACAGCTTTGTTATTGCAGGATTAATTAGTGAACAGGACTCAGAAACATTATCCCGTATCCCTTTTGTTAGTGAAATTCCTATTTTAGGAGCATTGACTCGTAGTACTACAACTGGTCGTGAAAAGACTGAAATGGTCGTATTTGCAACAGTTAATTTAGTTACACCTAATAATAGTTTTGATGGTGTAGAATTACCGGTTTTAGAGCGAACAGATGCAGTAAATAGTTTCTTTAATATTAAGAATAATATGGATAAACAACGCCGAAAAACAGTACCAATATCTAATGAAAGTGAAAAGTTTATTAACGATATGGGTTTTATTGAATAAAAAATTAGTGGGATTTTTATGCAATTATTTGGTAATAAAAAAGATAAAGATATATCAAAAGAACCATCACAAGAATTTGTGGTTGGACGCATTTCTGGTTTTCAGATCGCTATTTTAAGCAAAAGACCTGAATTGATTGAAAATATTCGTTCGGTGCTTTTCCTTTACAATGTGTTAGCCATGGAGATCTTCTCATTAGAATTATCTGAATTAAAAGAGGACCCACGTTGGAATAAATATGATGCTATTATTTTAGATATTAAAGATGAAGGTGATGCTGAGCTATTATCTGAAAATGTTAATCGTTTTTTTCCAATTCAAGCATCAACAATACTTATTGGTAGCCATGATTCAATCCAGTTTTCTGAATTTTTATTAAAAAAAGGAATTCATTTTTTATTAGAGAATACTCAATTAGAGAAAATTCCTGATATCTTACACTCAAGGAGTATTACTCCACCTGGTTCTAGCCAAAGAGTAGGTAGCGTTATTACATTTTTAGGTTGTAAAGGTGGAATTGGCACATCATCATTAGCAGTTCATACACTAAAAAAAATCAGTTCGTTAACAAATTATCCGCTTCTTTATATCCAAGGTGCAACTACAAGCCCTAATGCAGATTTTTTATTTGAAACACCAATTCCTCAAGATGGTTCAATTGTTGATATTGAAATGTCTTTACGAGTAAAAGTTGAACTTGCTGATAAGGCTTGGAAATATGATGATCTAAATTCAGGTCAATTCAATATTACTGTTATTGATCAAAATATGGGATTGCAATCTTCGTTTAAGCATTTTGATGAAATCATAAAGCTTTCAAACATTGTGTTTATTGTAATAAATAGAGATCCCTTTTCAATCAAAGTTGCTAAGAGAATTTTGGAGGAAATCGCACGTATTAGTACACAAAATACGGATTTATTAAATAAACGTTTTTTGGTTTGTTTAAATGAAAACCTTCCTTATGATAAAAAAAATGCTTTGCAAAATGAGGATATTGAAGAATTCTTAGGTAGAAATATCGATTTTACACGCAAATTTATTCCAAGATTAGATAAATTTAAAAAAGCACATACTAGCAGTGAAATAAATGAAATGGCTGCGGCTATTATTGGTAATAAAAAAGTTAAAAAAAATAAACAAAAGATGTCTTTTTCAATATTAAAGAAAAAGAAAGATTAATCGTTAATATAATAGAGTAGAGCAAAAATTATGTTTAAATATTGGAAATTATTCTTTGGTCAAAAAAATGCAAGTGTTTCGATAGAGTTTGCAATTGTTTTTCCTTATTTAATTGTTCTATTTTTATTTGTACTAGAATTTAGTCGAATTATGATTATTGGTTCGGCTTTAGATCTGGTGACTACAGAAATAACTAGAAAAACGGCGATTTCTCAAAATGCAGACTATAATCAACAGTTGCAGGAGTTGATTAATTCTGAAGTGCCTTCATGGCCTTATATAGCAGATCCACAAAAATTTGAAATAACTGTGAAATACTGTAAAAAAATTGATGAGGCAATTAATAATAATTGCCTAAATACTCCAGTTAGCGATGCTCCAATACTATTATTTGAATTGAAGTATGACTACAATGCTATATTCTCCAAGCTGTTTGGTCGTATACTTGACAGCTCTCTGGAAAAGAAGACTATTGTTTACCGTGAGTTTTATTAAAATAATTGATAATTAAAGGAATGAAATAGCAAATGAGATATTCTGATAATTTTTTTCGTAATAAAGACGGTATAATTTCAATAGAGTTTGCAGCATGTTTTTGTTTGTTTTCACTTTTAGTATTTATTATCTATGATACTTACAGTAGTATCATGTTACAAAATAGATTAGAGCGGGCAAATTATACTGTAGCTTCTATTTTTCGTGAAAGATCAGCAATTTATCCAGTTATAAATGGCTCGACAGTTCAAGAGGTGGCTGCATTATGTGCTGATTCTAACTTCTGTTTTAATTCTCATGAGTTATTTGATGGTACTCAAGTGGAAGAACTCAGCCGCCTAGCAAGTTCATTACTAAATGGACGTAATGTTACTTTAAAAGTCGATAGTTTATTTATTTTTCAAGATGTTGCTAACCCCAAAAGCTTGGCTCATGCGCAACTTGTTAATCTAAGCGCTAGTTCTTGCTCCTCTGGTGTATGTAATGATGGTGGTATTGGGGACTATTTTAATTCGTTACCCAGTATGACTGATAATTCAAATAACTCACTTACTGACTATTCCAAACTTGTTCCGTATGTTGAACGTGCTGCTGATCCCACAACAGGGTTAGCAGGGCGTTGGATTCCCTTATATCGAGTTAGTATGTGTATAGTTAACGAAGAAAGCCTTTATTTAAAATGGTTTAATTCAAGCAGAAAAGCTACTGATACTTTACCAAATTTATGTAGCAATATTGTAGTGTTATCACGTTGTAATGATATTTCAAGCTCTGATGGAAATTGCCCAATTTATTATCGGTAATCAACACACTTTTGAGAGTATTATATGAGCCATAACAGACATAAACAAATTAATCATAAGAAATCTTTTTTTAAGTGTTCTTCAGGGAGTGCTGCTATAAGTTTCGCCTTGATGTTTCCTGCAATGCTAATTTGTATGTTAGTTTCAATAAATCATACTCAAACAATGCGCGACCGTGCAAGGATCTCAGAAGCGACTAACGAAGCTTCGTTGGCGATTATCGCATTAAACAATGAAAATGCTGATAAGACAGCAATTGAACAAAATCGCAAAATGGCATTGAACTATATTAATTATTTTGTTTATCAAAAAATTAGTGATGATTTAGTAGAAGATGCCGATGCCTCTATTAATATAGAATATAATAAAAACACAAAGGTATATAGTATTGCCTATAAACAGAAAGTTGATTCCTTAACAAGTAGTAAAGACAAAGGAAAAGTTGGTGAGTTAAATCAATCTATGATTGTTAGCAATAAAACTGAAAGTTATGGTAATACAAAGAAATTTGATAGATATGACTCATTTGATATTGCTTTTATTAGTGATTTTTCAGGTTCAGCAACATGCCAATATGGCGATACAGGTTGTAATGACTACTCTCCTCAAAATGGAAATAGTGATCAGCAACGTCTTCAATATATGAAACAAGCAATAGCTAATATTATTAATAATTTTCAAGGACATTCAGAGATTAAATTTGCATTAGTTCCTTATGATATTGGTGTGCCAGTTCAGCAAGACACTAAAAACCTAGCTGGTGGTGATAGCTATGGTTGTTCAGTTATGTACAAATTGAAAAGCCCCTATGATAAAGTTGATTATAACTTTTGGGCAAATAAAAACATTGCGTATGCTAGATGGAGTAATTTAAAGGAAAGCGGAGGGATGAGTGAGAGCTATTTAGATTATGACTATTTAGGTAAATATGAAAACTCGGTTACTTATTATTTGGATTATTTTAATTATCGTTATTATTCACAAATAATTGGACCAGCGAAAGGATTAAATAATGATAGTGCCTTAGTGCACGATGGATTGTGCCGTAATAGACATCAATCTGAAACGCTTAATATGGGAAAAGCAAGGTATGCTTGCGGTGAAAATAGTCCTGATTATCCATTGCGTCCTGAAAATAGGAAAATTATTGAAAGCCAATATGGTAAAGTTGTTCAACTATATGATTACATGTTTTCGGGAAAATATTCTGATGTACATTATTCATTTGCTAACACTAGAACAGTTGATGTACAAGGTACAATTGATGCATTGTTCAGTGGTATAAAAAGCAATACAATAACATTTAATCGACCTATTTCGCCTACTGTTAGTGATTTTTCGCCATTTTTTGGAATGTGCCAATCGCCTTTATATAGTAATAACATAATGAGCGAAAAGGTGATTAATTTACCGACTAACCATCGAAGGTTTTTAGAAGCATCAAAGCATATAGGAACATTTAAAGCTGTCCCTCATTTAGTCCCTTTTAGTAAAAATGGAAATCATAATTCGGATTTACTAAATTATATCCAGAATGGGAATTGGCAACCTGGCGGAGGAACAGACACTATAACAGCCTTGTTAAGGACAGTTCCTGTAATGGCAAATGGCTCTGCTAATAATAAAATGATGATTATTATTACAGATGGTAAAGATGATGCTGGAGCAGATATTCTCAGAGATAATTTTTTGGATGAAGGTGTTTGCCAAGCAATAACGGCTGGATTAACTTCAGCAACTAATAAAAATAACGGCTATATTGAAAGAGCAGCTAATACGGCGACGATTCACTATATAAAACTCGATCCTAATGCAGTCAATTTAACAACCGATGAACAATATACACAAGTGTATGGAAAATGGTTTACTAAATGTATGAATGGCAATAGAGAATATTTACACGAGGCTCGAGATTATCAGAGTTTATTTGATACTATGATAAAAATTATTCAGACAGAGACGGGTAATTTTGTTAACAAAGACGAATCTAATCAATAATGAAATAGAGGTTACTCTAAATGAAACTAATTAAGTTAATGGTATTATTTGCATCATGTTTATGCTTTTCATTATTTGCAAACGAAAGAACGGATGCTGTTGCGTTAACAAAAAAATCAACAATAAGAGTTCCGACTGCGGCTAACTCTGTTGATACAGTTGTTACGATAGAAAATGGCGAGGTTTGGGTCTGGGGCTATAGAAATAACGGTATGCAAGGTAATGGAGAATTTGTTAATGCCAACGCTCCACCCGCTAGGGCTAGTGTTCTTGTCGATAAAGGTGTTTATATTACGCAAGTAGCTTCAGGAATTCATCATTTGATTGCACTTGATGATCAAGGTAATGTCTGGGGGTGGGGGCAAAATGGTGTTCATGAAGCAGGAGGTTATGCGACTACGCCTTGGTTTCTTCTAACTCCTAGTTTAGTTTTGGAAGGTAAAGATGTTGTTATGATTAATTGTGGAGAATATACTTCTTTTGCTCTAACTCGAAGTGGAGAGGTTTATGCTTGGGGAACTTCATTTTGGGGGCAAATGGCAAATGGCAAGACGGGTACTATTCCAACTGAAGTTCATCGTATTCCTCAATCATATTTTCACGATAGTCCAATTGTATTGATTGGGGCGGGTTATGAATCTGCCTGGGCTATAAACGATCGTGGTGAAATCTTTGCATGGGGAGATGAAGAAAATGAACAATATGGTCACCAAAAGCTTCTAGGAGGGGGATGGGGGCATGACCTTCGAACCTATCCTATACAAATTACTAGCCTGCCGCCAGGTATTAGTGGTGAAGATATAGTAACTATTACAGGAGGAAACCGTTACACTGCTTTTTTAACTTCGGAAGGTGAGGTGTATGCTATGGGAGCTGCTAATCATCTCGGTATTGGATTTGGTTATTTGGGAAATACCCTATACGAACCTGAATTGTATCTTGACGATGTAGAAGGAAAACGCTATAAGGTAAGGTTTGATTTGAGCGTCCCTATCCCTCAACTTGTTATGGATGATGTTAATACGCTTTATTGCCGATATGGAGGATGTGTTGCTGTCACTAATGAGAATGAAATATATACATGGGGGGTAACGCTTCCTGCTTTTGAGGAAAAAGCTAGCCTTTGGCAAATAATGTATGGGTATAAGGCTATGAAAAGAGAAATTGTTGGCAATTTGACCAAAGTTGATGGTGGTAAAGAGCATATAGTTTATTGGAATGATGAAGGGAGAGCTTTTGGGGTAGGATGGAATAATCACTATAAATTTGGTAACATATCACTTCCTGTTACTTGGCCAGGCAAAGAATTAGAATTTGTTACAGACGAGATGAAAAAAGTCTATGGTAAAGATTTTGTTCCAGGACAAGGATACTAATGATTAGCCAAGAATTAATTAATGATATTATTATTTTAGCTATTTGGGCATGTTTGTTATTTTCATGTTATACGGATTTAAAATATCGAACTATCTCAAATAAAATTGTTATAATAATATTCATTTTAGTTATTTTGAATTTTGCCCTTGGCAAAGGGCATCTAGATTATATTGCATCAGCTATATTTTTAATTTGTGGTCTATTCATGTTTTATTGTCGACTTGTTGGTGCTGGAGATATAAAATTAATTACTATTCTTTTGATTTCTATTCCAATAAACAGTGTGCCGTTTTTCTTAGTCGTTATTACCTTTTTGGGGTTACCAATGGCAATTATTGCAATAATATACAGATCCTTCAAAAAAAATTCTGTTACATTGCCTTATGGGCTTGCCATTAGTGGTAGCTATTTTTTAACATCAATAACCTTATTTGAGGTTATACTGTAATAACTAACTTGTAGTTAACATCTTAAATATAATCGCATTTTTATAATAAATATCAATGTTTCCCATCCTCAATAAGCGGGTGGGAAACTCTTTTTTAACCAGCAAACACTTAATAACTGTTATTCCTTAAAAAATATTTGAAATACTCTTACACATAGCTATATAAAAATTATTATGTTTTAGTCACTTTTAATAAAAAGTTTATCCCCTTATTTTAAGAATATGTATGTATACCATTTTGGTGCATATCAGGTCTGTATTAGAGTATTATAAGTTTATTACTTTTTAATGATGAATCATTATAATTATTTTTAATTAGTTTTTTGCTCAAAAAACAGTAATTATATTAACTAACATTTATCAAACTTTGTTTAAGTTATGGCATAGTTATTGCTTATAAATAACTTTGGATAGATTTGTAATTATAAATATTTAGAGGAAACATCCGTATGGAAAATCATAGCAGTAGTACTGTTGCTTTTGTTAAAAATCGGCGTGCTTCATTAATCAGTGCTATTTTTTTAATGGCAACATCAGCAATTGGCCCAGGCTTCATTACTCAAACCGCTACCTTCACCGTTACGCTTGGTACTGCTTTTGGATTTGGTATTTTAGCCTCTATTATTATCGATTTTGTTGTTCAGCAAAATATTTGGCGAATTGTAGCATTAACCAAAATGAACTCTTCAGATATAGCTAATGCAACCATTCCATTTAGTGGTTATTTGCTAGCGGTGTTAATTATATTTGGTGGATTAGTATTTAATATTGGTAATATAGCTGGTGCAGGTTTAGGTTTAAATGCATTGGTTGGCCTTGATCCTAAATGGGGAGGGGCAATTAGTGCACTTTTAGCGGTTTACATATTTTCTTCCCGTAAAGCGAGTCATTTTATAGATCGTTTGATGATTGGTTTTGGTTTGTTGATGATTTTTTTGACACTGTTTGTGGTGTTCGCATCGCATCCACCGATTGGTCAAGCTTTAAAAGAGACAGTGCTTCCAAGCCATGTTGATTTTGCTTCAATTACGACCATAGTTGGTGGGACAGTTGGCGGTTATATTTCTTACGCAGGCGCTCACCGTTTACTTGATAAAGGTATGGTTGGTGTAGAGCATATTGATTATGTTTCAGGCGCAGCCACAAAAGGAATTGTCGTTGTTGGTTTAATGCGTTACATTTTATTTTTAGCGATTTTAGGTGTCGTGGCAAGTGGTGTGACAATTGATATTTCAAGTTATGCTGCTAACCCTGCATCGCAAGCATTTCAAGCGGCTTTGGGAGAGTTTGGATTGCGCCTTTTTGGTTTGATTTTATGGGCAGCAGCCATCACTAGTGTTATTGGGGCAGCTTATACTTCAATGACGTTTATTACTCCGTTTAAACGTACTATTACAGACAGACAACGTCAGTTTGCTACCATTATTTTTATTGTTGTTTCGCTTGCAATTTATTTAATTATGGGGACTGCACCAGTATCATTATTAGTCTTTGCTGGTGGTTTTAATGGTTTAGTTTTACCGCTTGGGTTAACTATTTTTGTTTATATTGGCTGGAGACGTGCTGATCTTATGTCTGGGTATCATTATCCAAGATGGTTATTGTTGTCAGGTTTAGTTGTGTGCGCAATTACTTGGTATATGGGCATAATGTCGGTCGCGACTATTTTTAACTATCTAAAATAGAAGGGCAATATGATAATCACCAAATGTATTGATTTAAATAGTGACCTTGGCGAGAGCTTTGGTCAATGGCAAATGGGTAATGATGAAGCAATGCTAAATGTTGTTAGCAGTGCGAATATTGCTTGTGGATTTCATGCAGGTTCGCCTGCTGGCATTTTAAAAACGTTGAATGCCGCTAAAGCCAATAATGTCCAAGTGGGTGCTCATGTTGGTTACCCTGATTTAGTGGGATTTGGTCGTCGTAATATGGATATAGCAACTGATGAGTTAACCGCTGATGTGATTTATCAAATTGGCGCACTTAAAGGATTAGCCACATCAATCGGTACCAAAGTGAGTTACGTTAAACCACATGGCGCATTATATAACACTATTGCACACGATAAACGTCAAGCAATGGCGGTGATTGATGCGCTTTGTCTTGTTGATCCCACGCTTATTTTGGTTGCGCTTGCTGGCTCAAAACTGATTGAATGGGCTAAAGAAAAGGGTTTAAACGTAGTTGCTGAGGCTTTTGCTGATAGAGCTTATCATGCTGATGGTACTTTAGTTTCTCGTAAAGAGGTTGGAGCGGTATTGCATGATCCTGATTTAGTTGCCGAACGCATGTTGCAATTGGTTAATGATGGTGGCGTGATGTCTATCGAAGGGAAATTTGTGCGTATTGAGGCAGGATCAATTTGTGTCCATGGCGATAGTGCAGGTGCTTTAGGCATGGCACAAAAAGTACGACAAAAACTACAACAAAATGGCATTCATATTGCCTCGTTTACCAAAAGTAATAATAACTAAATTAGTTAATATTTTGAAAAAAATTAATTAAATTAATAAAAAATAAAAATATGATTAGACAACACTTTACCCAGAGGGCTATAAACTTGGCCTTTAATATGACAAAACAATGTAAAATATGTATTGTTAGTGATTGGATGTTGATCATATTTCGAGGTACTTAATGCGATTTTTACCCGTTAATATCGATGCGTTTATCGTAGAATTAAACAGCCTTGAGCAAACCATGGCGCTTACTGATGTGCTTCAAGGTGTTATTGCTGATTGGCATATCAATGAAATAATTCCAGCGGCACGAACCCTATTAATCCGTTATAACCCCATTGTAACCAATGCTAATATACTTGCTGAGCAGATTGCTCAATTAGATATTTCGGCAAGCGTTATGCAATCAGGCGAACAGGTAACAATACCTGTTCGCTATAATGGTGAAGATTTACCTCAAGTGGCAGACTATCTTGGCATAACGGTTGCCGAAGTCATTGCAAGGCACACTGATAACGAGTATCAAGTGGCTTTTTGTGGCTTTGCTCCTGGATTTGCTTATATGGTATCTAAAACGGCTCAGCTTAATGTGCCACGTCGAAGTTCGCCACGAGTCCGCATTCCAGCAGGATCGGTTGCTTTAGCAGGGGAATTTAGTAGTGTTTACCCACAAGCAAGCCCTGGTGGTTGGCAATTGATTGGCATTACAGATACGGCAGTTTGGGATATTTATCGTGATGAGCCAGCGCTGTTCAAACCGGGTACTCGGGTTAATTTTATTGATGTGAGCCAATCGAAAACAACTTATCATTTACCTGCTCATTTATCAGCAGCTAAAAAACAAGATGATCTTGTTGAGCAACAAGATATAACAGTATTAACGACTGGATTGCAAACATTGTTTCAAGACAATGGCCGAATTGGGCAGGCGGCGTTAGGCATTTCTGAATCGGGAGCGATGGATAAAAACGCATTACACAGTGCCAACCGCGTGTTAGGTAACTCAATTAATGAACCAGCGTTAGAAATTACTCAAGGCGGCTTTAGTGCACAAATAAACCGCTCCATGTTAGTTGCGGTAACAGGGGCGGTATGTGATATCACCATTACCACCGCCCAAGGCGAAACATATACTTCGCCCATGTATCGGCCAATTCAATTAGAAGCAGGTGATATTATCCGTTTAGGTAATGTAAAATGTGGCGTTCGTAGTTATTTAGCGGTGCGTGGTGGTTTTCAAGTATCGCCAATTTTAACTAGTTGTGCTTATGATACGCTTGCACAAGTTGGGCCCTTACCACTAAAATCGGGTCAAATGTTGGCGATTAAGCAAGCAAAAACGTTAAATCCAGTATCATTATCAGAAACTCCTATGATTAATTACCCAACTAGTGATGATATAGTAGTGTTAGATATTGTGCTTGGACCACGTACCGATTGGTTTACTCAGCAATCGATAGCGCTTCTTACTTCACAGTTGTGGTCGGTTACTCCAGCTTCTAACCGTATTGGCTTGCGTTTATCTGGCAAGGAACCGTTAATTCGTGAAAAACAACAAGAATTACCTAGTGAAGGTACCTGTATTGGAGCAATACAAATACCAGCTAATGGACAACCTGTATTATTTTTGAATGATCACCCTTTAACAGGAGGTTATCCTGTTATTGGCGCAGTATGTAATTATCATTTAGATTTAGCAGGTCAAATTCCAGTCAATGCTAAAATAAAGTTTAATCCTATAGGGATGTTTAAAGAATTTGAAGGGAGTGATGTTGATCATGTCTGAAAATAATAAAAATATAACACATAAAGTATTGATAGCTAATCGAGGTGAAATTGCTGTACGTATTATTCGCGCTTGCCGTGATATAGGCTTGTTATCTGTTGCAATTTATGCCGATGCTGATATTGAGGCACTTCATGTACAAATGGCTGATGAAGCTTATGGATTAACAGGCAATGTACCTAGCGATACATATTTAGATATTGATAAAATTATCGCAATAGCTAAAAAATCAGGAGCCACCATGGTTCATCCAGGTTATGGTTTTTTATCTGAACGTGTTGAATTTGCTAGAGCAGTACAAGATGCAGACTTAATTTGGGTAGGCCCTAACCCTGAAACGATTGAAATATTGGGTGATAAAGTCAAAGCAAGACAGCTTGCGTTGCAAGTGGGAGCTCCTTTGGTTGTTGGTACAAAAGAGCCTGTAAAAGATGCCAAAGAGGTTATTGAGTTTGCGCATGCCCATGGTTTACCAATTGCTATTAAAGCCGCATTTGGTGGCGGTGGTCGAGGTTTAAAAGTAGCCTGGCAAATGGACGAAGTAGAAGAACTTTATCATTCCGCAGTTCGTGAAGCTACAACTGCTTTTGGGCGAGGTGAGTGTTTTATTGAACAATTTTTGCATAATCCTCGGCATGTTGAAGCACAAGTTATTGCTGATACATTAGGTAATATTGTTGTCGTTGGTACACGTGACTGTTCATTACAACGACGTAATCAAAAATTAATTGAAGAGTCTCCTGCACCTTTTATAACAGATCAATTAGAACAGCAAATTATTCAATCTTCGATTGATATTTGCGCTAAAGCAAATTATGTAGGCGTAGGGACAGTTGAGTTTTTACTTAGCCAAGATGGTAAGTTATCTTTTTTAGAAGTTAATACGAGATTACAAGTTGAACACCCAGTAACAGAAGAAACTACAGGAGTCGATCTTGTTATTGAGCAACTGCGTATTGCCCAAGGTTTACCTCTGAGTATAGATGAAACACCTGCACCTAGAGCTCATGCCATTGAATTTCGTATCAATGCTGAAGACACAGCTAACGGTTTTTTACCTGTAGCTGGTACTATTACACGTTTTGATGTACCAACTGGTCCTGGTGTACGCATAGACAGTGGGGTGATGGCTGGTTCAACAATTCCAGCAACGTTTGATTCCCTTATGGCAAAATTGATTATTGTTGGTAATAATCGACAACATGCCATTGCTAGAGCTCGCCGTGCTTTGGCTGAGTTTTCTATTGAAGGGGTAGCTAGTGTGTTGCCATTTGCTCGTGCGGTTATTGAACATTCTGATTTTTGTGATGATTTTAAATTACATACACGTTGGATTGAAACTGAATTTACTACAACAATAGCACCAGCCAAAAGGCAAATACCACAAAAAGAAGCAGCGTTGACACGCACATTTATTGAGATTGACGGTAAACGTTGTAAACTCGGTTTACCTGCACAACTTCTTGCAGGGTTATCCTTGCAAACGGAAGCTAATTTAGATACATCCTCAAGCGTGAAAGAAGAATTATCTGAATTGATTGTCCAGTCACCTGTGTCGGGTAGTCTTTTTAAATGGGTGATCAATGATAATCAAAGCGTAAACGCAGGCGATGTCATTGCTATTATGGAAGCCATGAAAATGGAAGTTCAAGTTATTGCACATCGAAATGGTGTGCTAAAACAAATACTCAAAGAAGGCAATTATGTTAACGCAGGATCACCTGTTGCAGAAATCATTTAGATAACGCTGATAAAACAAGAATGTTTTTCATCAAAATAGCAAAAAAACATCAAATATAGACAATATATTTTGCTTATTTTATACTCATTAGCATGATGTTTTGTCTATTTTTAATGTGTTAGGATGATTTATATTGAAGTTTTCTCAGCAATCAAAACTCACTAATGGCGCATTAGCCTTAGCGTTATCACCAGCCTTAACACCAGATGGAATTATTGACAACCCTCAATTTTTTGCTGGTTATGCACTTTACCCACAAATTCTTGCTAGATCTTTACTGGTTTTGGCTGATATTACTGCGACCCGATATTTTAAACCGGTGCCAGTAGCTTTTCGTGATCCTATTTTATCTGCACAAGGGAATCAATTAAGAGCAGAGGTTTTTTCTGCCTGCAATAGTGTTTATGCTCGTTTAGATTTGTTACAACAAGGGTTTGATGGACAAATATTACGAGGCACAACCAATGTAGATATTGGTATTAGCTTAAGGCAAGCGCTAACTCAGGTTAATTATAAAGATAAACTTCATCTTAATATTGGTAATCAAGGTTTGGCTATGCGCCATATCCAAAAACAAGATGAAGATGTAATTGGAATAAAGGCCATTATTGAGCGCCCTGTTGCAATGCCAGATAGGTGGATTCGAGCACTTGGTAATGTAGCTGAAATTCATACCAAAATGGTCGCTGTTTTTACGGTAACGGGAATACAAGCACAAACCTTTATTGCAGGATTGCCAACTGTGACTAGTAAACATCAATCAAGCTGGCTAATGCCATCTAATACTGGTATTAAATTGATGGCTCAAGGCGGTCTCGATAGTGTGTATATTTCTGGGTTACATCGGTTAAGTGCACTTAAGCGATTAACGACCAATGTTAAGCGTTTAACTTTTTATCAGCTAGCAAGTGGCGAACAAGGACCCTGCATGGTTGAAGTTGAACTCGACGGTGCAAGGCTTACTTTGAGCTTAACTGCACAGCCATGGCAAGGTTATTCTGGCGAAGGCGCATTACTTGAGTTGCTTGCACCAAAACAGCAATTACAAAATGCTCAACTTATTCAATCTATTTTACAATTTGATTCACTAATTGATCTGACTCAGCTAGCGATAAAAACAGGGTTAGATACTCAGCACATTAATAGTTCGCTGGCGTATCTGGCTGTTTCAGGTAAATTGGGTTTTGATGTACACCAAAATGGCTATTTTCATCGTCAATTGCCTGAAGATCCTAATCGACTTATCAAAGATAATCCGCGTTTAAAATCGGCCTATAAATTGATTGAATGTATTGATCGGGTTGATGAAAACACATGGATGGTTCACTCGAATAACGAAGACTATCGTGTCCGTTTTGTTAGGCAGAATAGTAAAATGACATCACAATGTACTTGCTCATGGTATCTGAATCATCAACTCAAAAAAGGACCATGTAAACATATTTTAGCAGTACAAATTAAGGAAAATATTTATGAATGCTAACTTAGCGAAAGCCGAAGCGATTTTTACTTCTTTGAATTGGAACAATGTCACAGCTGACAATATTTTACAACAACCGCTAGGTAGCAAAGAGCAGCAAAAGATTGCACTTTTAGGATTAAAAAATGGCAAATGGGGTGACTATGTCAAAGTTGGTAACGCTTTTCAATGGCAAGATTATGTTAAGTGTAATAAAGCATATTTAGCTTTGTACGCCATTCGGATTGGGGTATCAGTGAGCCGAGCGTTAAAACTTGCTCATTATACTTATTCATCTTTGTTATTGCCGGTTATTATTGAACGAGGTGAAAATTACGCACAAAATTTTGTGCAACAAGCATCTGCACCAACAGATCTTGCTGTTCAGTTGGTTGATCGTTTAAATTTGGTTATTCCTAAAAATCAGAATTATATCGGCGGTTGGACGTTGTATGCGGCGGTTGCTATGCGTGGTGATGATGTTGTAAAGCATTTTTCAGTTGCTACTCATGATGCAGATGTTGTCAACCCTTTTTACGATAAAATTCCTCCAAATATAGCTCAATGTCAGCGTCGATTTATCGAACATATTCATATTGCTATAGCGATAAATACACCTGCTACACGGTCATTTATCGAGGTGTTTTGCTTGGGGGTAACATTAGGTTGGCTTGACCGAGAGCAAGCAAAAGAGTTACTTTTTTTAGCTTTAGATATCGCTATTCGTCCTATAGATCGTAAAGTATGGTTAGATACACTTTATGATTTAGGTATTACCGATGCTGAATTGTGCCAGCGAGTACCTGCTTTAATTCCATTACTAGCCATGGGTGAATCTGCAATAATTAATCGATTAGCACCTGTTTTAATTCCCTTTGTTGATGATGAATTATTAATCGAAGTGATGACGGCATGTTTATCATCTAAAATAAAATCGGTCAAAAAATTAGTGTTAAAGATAGCCCTAAATCGCAAAGCGCCCCAAAATACTGATTTGTTTATGCCTTTGTTAAACCTATTACTTGACCAAACTGATGAATCAATTGTGGCTTTAACTAGCAAGCTAATTACACAGTGGCATCTTGATGATCATACCGTACAATCTAATTCCTCCGAATTACAACAACTTTGGCAACCAACACCGCCACTTTGGCAATTGCCGCCTTTTGAATTAGAGCCTATTTCCCCTGATGTATTAACTGAGTTAGCCTCTGAATTAGTAAAAAGAAACATATCTGGTCATGATAGTGTGACGGAAAGATTTTTAGCTGTAGCTAATATTATTGCTTATCACGATCCTCAAGCAGCAAAAGCGAGTTTAGCGGGTATAAAATTACGGGTTGATCAGCTTCTTGGTTTTCTATTTTATTGGCGTAAAGGCGAAGAGATTCCGTATCATAAATATTTGTCTGATTTATTAACAGCACGCGATTATATTGTTTGTAAAAATTTAGGCAAAATACCTTGTTTACTGTCGACACCAAGCATGAGTGATCTTTCAATAACAGTGGATGATCTTAGTCAACGATTAGCGATTTATCAACAGTTGAAAATTGATGCATTAGAGGCGGATCTGTTTTTAGCCTTGACTCGTCTTGATGTTTCGACACAAACATCATCAACGATAGAAAAACTCAAGAAGTTAAATGTTGCAGTCGTTTTGCAATCAGGACAAAAAATGCCAATTGATGCAGGCTCTTTAGTATTACAGTATCTGGATGATCCAGTAATCGAACCTAAATTAGCGTTAAATACTTATATTGAAGACGTACTGTCTTTACCACAATCATTAAATTATTTTCCTAAACGTATTGGAAATAACGGGTTTACAAAAATTCTTGCTATTTTCCCGTTATGGAACGATAGTGCAATACCGTCAGATATTGATTGGGCAACATATTACCATCAAGGTTTTGAGTTCCAGCAAATTGTTAACAGGCGTTCTCCTTTTGATTCACGTTCTGCAATGGCATTGTTAGCTATGCAACGCGCTAATTCGCCTTATGTGGCTAGCAATATGGCTCAAGCAGTAAACGATGCATGGCAAAGAGGTTTGCTTATTCCAGGTGTGGCGGATATTTTGTTACTGGAGCGATTTAGTCAGGTTCCTTGTCGTATAGCTAGTTTGGTGTCAGTATTAACCGATATTGCAAAACAAGGTATTCTTTCGGTGGTTTGGCCTATTTTGGATCAATTAATCATCGCATCATGTAAAGCACCAAGACTGTTATCTGGCACGCTTGAAACTGTTGATGCGATAGCTGAGTTTTTACCAGAAGTTAAATATGCTGTCGATCAAGGCATAGCCGATGCCAATCAATTGCAATTACTTGGCATCAGAATGTTAGCCAGTAAAGAAGGTAGTGCTAATGCGATTAAGAAAGCAAAAGCCATAGTTGAAAAACTACCTAAAATCGCCCCTTTAAAACAAGACGTATTGATGCGAGCTCCTGATGATTTTGACCAAGTATGGTCAAAACCGCAAAAGGCTAAAGTTGTGCCTGAAGATAATGTTTCAATTACTATTAGTAAGCCTGTAATAGATCAATCATCACGATTTTCTAAAGCATTGGCTAAATCACTAATGTTTACTTTAAAACTACCCAATGTGTCTAATCAAGTTTTCCACATAGTAAAAAATGATTGGTATTATGATTTAGAATACGAATTCCAATGCGAAGCTTACCCTCCATTATCAAAAGATCAACAAGTTATACCTAATTTTCAATCAAGAGTTTGGTTACATTGGTGTATTAACAAACAGTTACTTGTTGTTGAAAAAACACGTAATTGGCAAGAAAATAACGATGGACCATTATCAAGTAAATATAATTTGATTTTTTTAAACACAGATAATCTGATTTTTTCAAAATCGTTAGTGACAGTGATTATCGGATTGTTGGCTCAAGACAGTGATACTTATAAAGCAAATTTTATTTTTGAAAAAAATGTTAAAAAAGGAATCATTGATGCAGATACCATGCGCAAAGCTATTATCTTGTTTCTCGATTATCCTGATTTAAGCCCCGCTAAATTAATTCGATTACTAGAAAAAAAGCCAAGTTTATTGCCAATATTTTGTCCAGTATTAATTGAATGCATTAAGTTTGTTGGAAATCTAGTAAAACAAGGTGAAAAAATACCTGCTTGGATTAATCGGATTTTAGATATGTCATTAACCTATGCCCCTTATTTGAAAGAGGCAACTAGGCGCAGTTATCTAACTGAACCTGATTCTCAATGGCAAGGCTTAGCGGATATTGCCCAAGCAAAAGCAAAATCAGTAGCAGTAAACAAAGCAAAACAACTACTTGAATTACTTAAGTAAGATGGTTATTTTTGGGAAATGATTAGAACACTTAAAATAGGTCTAATATAAAAGCAATAAATAATTAAATTTAATCATCATGTAAAGTGATATATAAAAAAACATTATAATGATGTTTATTTTCTATAAACACAATGTTGAATTATGTTATTGTTTTAACTTTATTTTAATAAGAAAGGAATATTATGACTCATTCTTCACATCCTTTGGTGCGTTTTTATTTTAAAATAGGGCTGATACCGCAGATTTTGTTGGGCTTAATATTTGGTATTATTCTCGCTGCGGTGTCGAAAGATACCGCATTAGCGATGTCACTTATAGGTGGGCTATTTATTAATGCTTTAAAATCAGTTGCTCCTATACTAGTACTCATTTTGGTAATTGCATCAATATCAAATCATCAACATGGCAAACAAGCCAATATGAGACCATTAATTGCTCTTTATTTTGTTGGAATGATGTTAGCCGCATTATTAGCAACCATTGCTAGTTTTTTATTCCCATCACAGATTTCATTTGGTGATACGTTAAATAACCTTGAACTTACACCGCCTAGTGGTATTGCTGCTGTTTTAAAAACCTTATTAGAAAAAATGATCGACAATCCGATAAATGCACTAATTAATGCAAACTATATTGGTCTTATCATTTGGGGTGTTGGTATCGGTTTGGCATTAAGACACTCTAGCCAAAGTACTAAAACAATGATGAATGATCTGTCTTATGCTATTTCTTTTATTGTAAGAATTATTATCCGCTTTGCTCCTTTAGGGGTATTTGGATTAGTTGCCTCAACGCTAGCTGAAACGGGTTTTGGTGAATTACTGAAATATGCACATCTATTGGTTGTGTTAGTTTCTTGTATGCTGTTTGTTGCATTGGTGATTAATCCATTATTAGCTTATTTAGTTATGCACAAAAACCCTTATCCATTAGTATTTACCTCTTTAAAAGAGAGTGCGATCCCAGCCTTCTTTACCCGAAGTTCAGCAGCAAATATTCCCGTTAATATGGAGATCTGTAAAAAATATAAAATGGATGAAGATACTTATTCGGTTGCTGTACCGCTAGGTGCTGCAATTAATATGTCAGGTGCAGCCGTTACTATAACAGTTTTAACTCTAGCCACCGTCAACTCAATGCCAGCTAGTGCTGGTATACATGTTGATATCTATTCTGCGGTATTACTTTGTATTGTAACTTCAGTATGTGCTTGTGGGGCATCAGGGATTGCGGGTGGATCGTTACTGCTTATTCCTGTCGCATGTAGTATGTTTGGTATACCTAACGAAATTTCAGCCAAAGTGATTGGCATTGGAATTGCAATTGGCGTTATTCAAGATTCGGTTGAAACCGCATTGAACTCATCAAGTGATGTTGTGTTTATTGGTGCGGTTTCATCAGCCGCGCAGAAGAAGAAAAATAATACGACTAAAAATTAAGTATTCAAGCCTATTTAATTGGTAACTCTGATTTATAACTGAGCATGGTAATTTGTTATTATCAGCTCAGTTTTTATTTATCCCTCACAACCAAACATATCACATTGCTTTTTCTCGAATGACTCTTTATTATTAAAAAAACATCTAATATTTAAGTGGATTATTATATTATTTAGATGTTCCGATACTATATGTGATGAGGAGACACTATGCCATTTAATGCCATTGTTTTATCGAAAGAAGAAAAAACGGGGTTTTCATGCTCCTTAAAGAGTATTAGTAAACAGCAGTTATTAGCGCAAGAAGGTGATACCTTAATCCAAATAACCTATTCAAGTATTAACTATAAAGATGCGCTAGCTTTAACTAATAAAAGTCCTGTTGTTAGACAGTGGCCAATGGTACCAGGTATTGATGGTGTTGGTATTGTGCTAGAGTGTCGTAGTGGTTGCTATCAAAAAGGCGATATAGTTATATTAAATGGGTGGGGGTGTGGCGAGACTCATTGGGGATGTTTGTCACAATATGCTTATTTAAAATCTGATTGGCTAATACCCTTGCCCAACAAACTTACAGATTATCAAGCAATGGCAATTGGTACGGCAGGTTATACAGCAGGCCTTTGTGTCCAACGTATTGTTGATTTAGGTGTAAAACCACAAGATGGTATGGTTTTGGTAACAGGTGCTAGTGGTGGAGTTGGCTCAATTGCCGTTGCATTACTTACTAAACTTGGTTATCAAGTCACCGCATCAACGAGTAAAATTGAAGAAGATCATTATTTACGACAACTTGGCGCAGTTAATATTATTGATGGTCAAACCTTAAAAGAAACGGGTAAACCATTACAAAAAGAACTGTGGTCAGCTGTTGTCGATGCGGTTGGTTCGCACACTTTAGCAAATGCTTGTGCCCAAACTCAATATGGCGGAATTGTGGCGTGTTGTGGTCTTGCTCAAGGCATGGACTTACCAGCAACGGTTGCGCCGTTTATTTTAAGAGGTGTTTCGTTAGCTGGGGTGGATAGTGTGATGGCAAATTATGATAAACGTGTGGCAGCATGGAATTTATTGGCACACAATCTGGATGAAAAAGTGTTATCTCATATTAGTAATACAATCACACTAAATGATTGTGTTGAGGTGGCAAATAAAATGATAGCAGGGCAAATAAAAGGGCGTTTTGTTGTTGATGTAAACAAATGAATCTAGGTTTGACTAAACAGTAGTATTTTGATAATTACTGTTAATTACTTGTCCTACTCATTTGCTATAAAGTTAAAAAAAAAAAGCGATGTAATATTTACACCGCTTTTATTTATACCACTATTTATTGTCATTAATAATGACTAAAATGTTAGCAATGAAACGATGTTTATCTATTTTTAATTGATTACTTGATTATAGCCATTAATTACACTTTTAAGTTCCCCATTCAAAGAATCAACTTCTCTTTCTACAGTATTGGTCTGTAAATTTTTTAAAACTACTTTCATTTGATTAATCAATCCAGGTAAACGATCAACAAAACCGTCATAATACATATCGTTTAAACCTTGTTGTTTAATCAATTTATTTTTGCCTTTATTCGTCATTAATTCATTGGCTATGGATTCTATTTGTTGAATTTTTTGTTCAAGGGCTGATTTATCGAGATTTTTAAACTGGTTGTCTTCGTTAAAGCTTTCATTGATTAAATCGATAACATCTTCAGATAAATCCATGATTTCCATGCAATTGTAGTTAAGTGTTAACCCTTTGTTTTTTATCTCTGATTTTTGAAATGCATGGATTTCTTTGTATAATTTACCATAAGCCGCTAAAGCCACACTTTTTGCTTCAATATATTGGTTATAAAGCGTGTTCAAATTATTTAACAGTTCAGGTAATTTGGCAAAGTCATCCAATTTATACTCATTATCTAAATAATATTTAGCTATCTGATCATAAGCTAATCCTATTTCAATATATTTATCACTTAATGCTTTGCCTGCGGCATCAAGTTCGGGTAACTCTGGTTTAAATGCTAATAACTCAGTAATCAATTGTTTATATTCATCAAGCTCTTTTGGTCCTGGGTGATAACCGATAAAAAGTTTCGTTGGATTTTTTTTCACATAATTGACATCAATTTTACCGTTTTTATCACTGATACCTCTTAAAAAACCCTCAACACTGCTATCAAGATGATAAAGAGAAGAAGTCATCCTGCCATGTCCATTCCCTCTTAATTTATCTGCAGCTTGGGAGACATTAGCATTAAAAACATCTAGCCATATGTTACCTTTACGTGCTTTCAGTGCAAATTGCCGTGAAACATCTTCAGTAGTTTTAGACTTAGAAGATTTAACTTCTGAAGCTGCTGTTGGTTGTTGCGTTTTGTTTTCAGTTGGTTTGTCATCACAGCCAATCATCAAAAATCCAGCAATCAATACGGTTAAAAAATTTTTTTTCATTGTTTATCCCTTCATTTTTGTGTTCTAAATTCATTGAATTAATACTTTATTATCTTTTAAAGATTATTTCTAATAAAATATGAAATGAAATAAAAATTGTGATATTGGGGCTTAATTTTGTAATAAGTCTTATATTGTAGGAAAACACCGAGTTGCTTATATTTCATGGTTAAAATGATTTTTTAAAAACTCATAAGGCATTTTGTTGGAAATTATTTAACCTTTTGTTTTTTATCTTTGAATGGTGAACTATTTGCTGATCATTCCATTAAGGTATGTATTATTTTTTTGATTAACCCATTTATTTGAGGAATACCTGTTTCGTGAGTTTTTAATTGATATGATGGTGATCACACGCTTTACTAAGAAGGATTCTGAGAAGTTTTAATTATCAAATGATATTGACTCCTGAATCTGTTTACAAAAATATAATCTAAAAAGTGAATATTTTTGTAAATACCCTATAGTGCTTATCTGGAAAATTACGCTTACGCTGTTTGTTTTAGTGTTTTATATATTATAGAAGTTGTGGTATTCAATATTTAACAGCACATTTCAGCGCTTAAATGGTTGTAAGGTTAACTATAATTTTTAGTCAAATTAGTGACAGTTATTTTTTGATAAAATTGAATTTATATTTTTTTAAATTGTAGTTTATTGATTTATAATGAAAGAAGATGGAGGAAGCGCAGAAAAAGTAAAATTCGAGCAACTCAATTGTTAGGATTAATTGCTCTCTAGGTCTTTTAGCTGGAAGAAAGCTTTTTTATTAACTAATTCTTTTTGTAATAGTGCTATAAAACTTATACTCCACTAAACGGTTATCATCTTGCAAATGTTGTTCAATGGTTCGTGTTTACATTAGGATTCATCATTTCAGCCTTTACAGTCATAATAATAGAAAAATTAAAATACAATATTAAAATAAATAGTCTATTTTTCATGTCCAGTTGACCTTATTAATTGATTCAAAAGTTGCTCTTGTAGATAGTGTAGCACGTTGTCTAAACTAAAAAAGTTATTACACTCTGTATTAATCGCTTTGATATATCCAATTTTATTCCTTGATTTGACACTATCAAGCTAACTTATTCACATAGTGCTTTATTTACACTTTTATATTTTTTTACACTAAAATCTGTTGAAGTTCGCATTATATGCTGTATATTTATCCATGTTCGTTTTTTGCCACGATAACTAAAAAAACAGTGGTGATGTTCTTTCGTTTAGTTTTTAGGAGTATTTTCTTGCACAAATTCAGTTGTATTGTGCTTGGCTGTGTTGATACATCTATTATTAATCAACTACCGTTGGTGGATATACCAGTTAGAGCTGGTTTCCCTTCGCCAGCTGATGATTATTTAGAAGCAAAACTCGATTTAACTGAGCATTTAGTCAAACACCCTAGTGCGACCTATTATATCAAGGCAATGGGTGATTCAATGGTGGATTATGGTGTTTTTAGTGGTGATTTATTAATTGTTGATCGCTCTTTAGAACCAGTAGTCGGTGATGTGGTCATTGCAGCCATTGATGGAGAGTTAACCTGTAAATGCCTTGGCGTAATTAATGGTCAATATCATTTATTAGCTGGTAATGCGCTTTATCCACCGATCTCATTAGCTGGTAAAGAAGTGCATATTTGGGGAGTAGTGATTCATACGATCCACTCTCTCAGAGGTCGTGGCTATTTGTGATTGGGTTAGTGGATTGTAATAATTTTTACGCATCTTGTGAGCGAGTATTTAATCCTAAGCTTGAAGGACAACCGATTGGTATTTTATCCAATAATGACGGCTGTGTCATTGCGCGATCGAATGAGTTGAAACCACTTGTTCCGATGGGTATGCCTGCTTATCAAATTTCCCCGAGTGTTCGTAAAAAAATCACCTTGTTGAGTTCTAATTATGAGCTATACGGTGATATGAGTCAGCGTGTTTTTAATACAGTGCGTGATTATACAGCAGATGTAGAACTGTATTCGATTGATGAAGCCTTTATTTCCTTAACAGGGTTCTCAGATGTTATTTCGCACTGTCAAACAATAAGAACCAAAGTCAAACGTGATACAGGTATCCCCGTCAGTATCGGTATTGCGTCAACACGAACTTTAGCCAAAATAGCCAATTATGTTGCTAAAAAACAACCCACTTATCAAGGAGTTTGTTATTTACCGAATAATAAACCTTTATTGAGTCGAGTCTTGCAGCAGTTTCCTGTGAGTAAAGTGTGGGGTGTTGGAAGGCGTATTTCAGAGAAACTACAATCGTTAGGCATCCAGACTGCATGGGATTTGCGGCAAGCAAACACTAAACAAATTAGACAGCAATTTTCCGTGATGCTTGAACGGACGGTGTTAGAGCTACTAGGTACACCTTGTATCGAATTGGATGATTTATCTATTCCTAAACAGAATATTATGGTTTCGCGTAGCTTTGGTCAGTTAACTGGTGAGCTATTTGATGTGCAAGAAGCGATTCGCGTTCATGCTAGTCGAGGAGCTGAAAAGCTCAGAAAGCAAAGTTCTGTGACTAGTGCCGTACAGGTCTTTTTAAAAACCAATCGATTTCGTGAGGATATCGTGCAATATCATCCTTCTATCGTGGTTCCACTGCATTTGCCTACAGATGATTCACGGCTCATTATTCAAGCCGCACAAAAAGGATTGCAGGCTATTTATAAACAAGGTTTTTTGTTTATGAAGGCCGGCGTGGTGTTACTTGACTTACAGGTTAAGCACACCGATACGCAGTATGAGTTATTTGAAACGTTCAATAATATAGAGCAAAAGCAAAAAAGTGATAAGTTGATGCAAGCACTGGATGCCATCAACCAGAAGATGGGTAAACATACGGTGCAATTAGGTACCGTAAGAAAGCAAGCCCCTTGGCAGATTAAACGTGAATTACTGACTCCGCGTTATACTACTCGGTGGGAAGAGTTGTTAATCGTTAAATGATTATTTTTTAGTTTGATTTAGTAAAACTATGATATTATCGATATAAATGTTTGAATTTAAGTCATTAAAGCAAACACAATTATTCTTATCTCGATTTGGCAATATCTATGATCATTTCAATTGTGTAAGGTGCTTGTGCTCTGCTAAAACCTTTCGAGTTTTAGTCACATGTCAATTTACCGAATGGTCTCTATTACCCGAGTTTCACTCAAAATTATAAATAAAAAATTAGTTATCAAATTTAAACTCATATTAGAAAGTTAATTTGACAGTACCTTTGGAATTTATATACACAATTAATCACCTCTTAAATTTTTTTAACAACGTAGACGTAATGTACTAACAACTGATGATATTGCAGCAATCACACAAGCAATAGAAAAAATATATACACCAAATTCTGCGTTGGTACTCTCCATTAATCCATTTAATAGCGCAATTACCATAGCTACCAAAGCAGCACCGATTGACTGCCCAGTCGTTCTGGCTGTAGATAATACTCCAGACGCTGTGACTGTTCGATTTTTTGAAACATTGCTAAACATTTCCTTATTATTTGGCGGGAGAAAAAAACCATAACCAACGCCACAAATGACCACTCGCCACAAGAAGTCACTCACTGTTGCAGCTTCCGATAACAAAGCTAATGAACCTAAACCTATACAAAAAAACATCACGCCAATAGTAGATATATGGGTAGGATTAAAACGGTTTGACAGTCTTCCTGCAATAGGTGCGCAACAAGCTACAGCTAGTGGCCACGGTGAAAAGATAAAAGCAGACTCTAGCACAGAATAGTTATAAGTATGTTGTAAAACAAAAGGTAAGCTTACCAACGCAATTCCTTGAGCAACAAACATAGATAGGGAAGAGAGCACCGCAAAAGTGTATCGGCGTGAACAAAATATATCAAGCGGTAATAAAGGATGCTTTGAACGAGTCTGGACAGCAATAAATAGGATAAATAAGATCGTTGAAACCACTGCGCAAAATATCAACGAATGATTTTCCCAGCTACCAATTTGATCAACTGTAATCACCATCAAGCCTAATGCTCCTGCCGAGCTAATTGCTCCTGCTAAATCAAAGCCTTTTTCATTTTCATTATCTTTCCCTAATGAGATAAACGAAAAGATTATAGCAAACCCTCCAAGTGGAATGTTGATATAAAAAAGCCATGGCCAAGATAAATAAGAAATAATAATTCCTCCTAATGCTGGGCCGACAGCCGTACCCACCGCAAATACCATCGCATTTAGCCCAAATATTGTCCCCAACTTATAAGGTGGAAATATAACTCTGTACAGCCCCAACCCAACGCTAATCATTACAGCGTAACTAATTCCTTGTAGTATCCGCATAGTGACCAGAGTACTAAAGGTTGGAGAAAGGCTACAACCTAAGGATGAGAGCGTAAATAAAATCATACCAGCTGTATAAAAACGCTTTTCACCAATCCTCGATCCAAGCGATGCACAAATTAGCATCGTGGCTGCGCTGGCAACCTGATAGCCGTTGATAATCCAAATACTAGATGCAGAATCAATTTGTAACGTACAAGCAATGGAGGGTAATGCAATATTAACAATGGAACCATCTAATGCTGACATTAGCACCCCTATCAAAATGGCCGCAGCTGCAAAATAGCGCCTTGGTACATCAAAACCTTGCTCAAGAATACTGCTATTACTTACCAACGACATATTTACAGGTCCTTTATTATAATGAAATTATGCGCAAAGAATTTTTGTCTCTAAACTTTTGCTTTCGAGAAAGGTCATCATTCCAAGAGTCAATACTTCTTCTGGCCTAGCTATTACTGGATTACGAGGAGCTTTCCATTCCTACTTGCTACCGTTGATACGAATATTTCTGAGAAAGCAGTAAGCGGTGAGGACATAAAATAGATTGTACATACTTTCACTAATCAGCGGAAGCATACCCGTAATCCCTCCTAAGGTCTTAACCATAGAGATCTATCTATAATGGGAATGCTCTGACTGTTTTTGCTGAATTGCACACTATTCATCAATCTCGAAAAATCGGCATCAGAAGAGGCAGCTATCGCACACCCTATCGAATCTAACAAACAAAAATGTGCCATGCGGATCGCATCATTATCAGAAATTGTTTGCTCGTAGGCATAATCAACCAGATTATTCATTACTCTATCAAACTTAGTGTGCACCATATTTTATCCTATTTACGAGTAGAAAGTTTCAATAATTAGCTGTAATTAACACTAGATAACGTATCAAAGTCTATTCGGTTTATCATGCAACTATTTGATTGTGTCACTATTACGTTATAGAATAGACAAACGATATTAATGCTAAAATCATAATTCTCAGAATAATAAAAAACCAGTGAATAAAATCGTGATGTACATCGAAAAGATTGATACCCTAATAATATTATGTTGAGACAAGCTCATGGAATAGAGTTGTTAGATATGAAGGTTTATTTTTAGCCTAGTACTATTTTTGCTGCAACTATCCTACAAAAGCCCTCTTCTGATAACTAAAAATATTGTTGAAATATTTATTCAACACTTAGAAGGAGAGTTAAAATGAAGCTAGATGAACTTCTGGCGTTCGTAACAGTCGTAGACACAGGGAATATAACCCAAGCCGCAGAACGCCTAAATCGAGTGCAATCTAGTATTTCTCATCGAATACGAAGTCTGGAGGAAAAGCTAGATGTTACATTATTAGATAGGAAAATCGAAGGATGTCTACCTACTACACAGGGTAAGATACTTTATGAATACGCACTTAAAATGCTGAACCTAGCGAATGATTGTAAAAATAACATTTCCTACTCCAAAGATGGTCAGTTGACCATAAGAATTGGAATAATTGAGTGCTTACCCCCCTATATAATTACTGCTTTGATTGATTTTGGTGAAGAGTTGGGTTGGAACATCGATATTTCAATAGGAAACACGATCAGTTTGCTCAACGCTTTTGATAAAAACGAATTTGATGCAGTCATCATTGGAGCAGGCTTTTCTAACAAACGGCATACATGTTTCACATTACTTTCCAGCGAATTAGTGATTGTCACAGAAAAAAATCATTTACCAATCACAAATATATCTAGTCTAGACGGGGAAGTTTTTTTGTTAAGTAGTAAAAAATGTGCCACATCAACTCGCAATTTCAGTGTACTGTTTAATGAAGGTAACATTACGCCTAAACGAGTAATTGAATGTGGATCTTATCCTGTTTTGTTTTCAAACATAGCCGCTGGCAAAGGGGTCTCGCTGGTCTTACGTTGCTCAATCAGTAATGAAATTAAGAACAAAATAAAAATTCATCAGTTAGCTAGAGAGTTTAATGATTTCAAAATTGAGCTTATCTACCGTGTTGATTGTCCCTATTTGGATACTGATAAATTCATTGATATGATGATATCAATATTCCAAGATCCTCGGTTGCACGATATCGGTTATTAACTGACCTGCACGCATGATACTAGCTCAGACTATGCTATTGAAATATTTTAACACGCAAACTGTTCCACATTGCTCAGATATTAAAGGAATGGGAGAGTATCTTATTGACACAATCCCTTTCTCTCACAATACTATTATCCAAATTCAGAATATAACATTTATTCCGTTTTCAAGAAGGTGTACGTATATTGACAAAGGTTCTTTCTCGAAACTTTGCCAAAATTATTTTCATCAGAGGGACCTCAAAGTATTTCCTTTAAGCGTTTGATATCCGAAGTTTCCATTCCGTCGTATTTTTCTCGCCATTTATAGAAAGTTGAATTACCCATGCCATATTTACGGTACAGCTCTTTAACGGGAATATCAGCTTCAGCTTCTTTTAAAATAGCGACAATTTGATGTTCAGTCATTTTTTTCATCATTAAATTCCCTTTTCTTTTATCATAGAGAATTTTCTACTTTTTTGCTGTACTATTTTAGGGGATAGTTACAATTGATAGCTTAAAAAATTATTAAATATGATTTGAAAAAACATTAGTTAATTAATCAGTAAGTACAATTTCATATCCTCTTTTAAGCTTTTGAATATAACCAAAACCTTCACATCCAAAATGAATCCCACCAACAAGAATGTGTTTAGAACTCACCATATCAAGGATGCGAATACGTGTTTCCGCTGCCAATTTAGGATCATAATCGAAAGCAATTGAGACATTCGGTTTTAAAAGTTGGATATGTGGAAAGTGGACAATATCACCCCAAATCAATAAACTACTATTTTCTCCCTCGACTTTATAACCAGTATGTCCTGGTGTATGCCCTTTTAATGGTAATGCATGTATACCAGCAAGTACCTCACCTTCATTAACTAACCGCAGATTTTCTTGATACTGTTTTAAAACATTGCGAGCAAAAATAAAATTACCTTTGACACGATCGCTGGAAGAAAAAAACTTTTTGTCATCTTTTAGATAATCATACTCATTTTGACTAATTACTAATTCTGCATTTGGAAATACTGCCTCTCCGTAGGAGTTGATCAAGCCACCTATATGATCGGGATGAGCATGTGTGAGTAATACGGCATCAATATCATTTGGTTTCACCCCAAGTTTAGCCAAATTATTTACTATCCTTCCTCCCCATCCTTTAAAACTACCTGCGCCACTATCAATTAAGATATTTTTACCTTTGTGTTGAACTAAAAAGGCATTAATGTGCACTGAATTAGGTTCATCTTGGCAGGCGTTTTGTTGAATGAAATAACACTCTGTCTCACTAATATTCGCCAGCATTCCAAAATCAACTTTTAAGTAGCCATCACTAACAGCAGTTACTTGTACCTCTCCAAGGTCCTTCATTGGCAATTTATCATTCATACAGTTACCTTTTAGTTTTTTGCGAAAATATTATTGGAATCATAAAGAAAGCAACGAATTCTCGCAATTACGCCGAACTTTTCTCTAATTAATAAATCAACCTGACGTGAGAATTCATTCATGACTGACTCACTACGAAAAACTTCTTGTCTAAGTTTAGCCTCAAAGTATACAGATTCCCCATAACCTACATCCGCAATTAGATAAGCTATATGGATATTATTATCTTTAGCTTTCAGAATCTCTTTGGTAAGTTTGGTCAAAGAAGTAGAAAAATCAGCAAAATCACAAGTTTCTAGGTGATGATCTGATGTTGTATAAATAGTAATACTGGGCATCGAATAACTTTTCCTATATGTAAGTATTTTAGTAATTGTGTGACTATATTATCCTTGATATTAATAAACGCATGCTTTTAATAACATCTAGATACCATTCCGAATTCGGCATCACTACTCCTTAGTTGATCAACATATCCAACCTGACTACCCGATAACGCTCGGTTAATCGCGGCATTTGCAAATCCCATAGGTGCAAATCCGTTCCCAGAAAGTGTAGAAGAATCAGCGTTGTTGCATTTTCAGGACCCTGTACATCATCGATATGCTGAGTTAATTTCAGTGGTCTAATAAACATTTATACCTCCATATAATTATTTTTACTTATATCATGTGGTTCCATATTGTTAATATTATTAGAATAATTTCTTTTCTTACGCTAATGGATAATTTCGATATCCGCATCGAAATGGTTGATGACCGAAAAAGAATTCATTAATTACAGTGGTACTGTCAAATTAATTTTTTTTGACTTTTTTAATAAACAGTTTAGCCGCTTTACTCTCTCTTTTTCTTGTATTAACAAATCAGAAGCAGATAATGTAAGATACTCTAACTGTGTTGATATTGCTGTTGTGCGCTTGAATCTATTGAGTGATGGAAGCATGATACATTACACTTACAAGGAAAAGAGACGGGTGTCGCCGCCAAACAGGACTATTTCATTTGTATGTTTTTTACAAAAATCCACGAAAAAACTAGCCAACTATTTTTTAAACGGCTATACTTTTACCGTTATAGGAAAACAAGCTTATTAAATAAGCAGACAATTATAAAAAATCTAAATAAAACAAGATATTACTTGACAGGTAGACAATAATGCATTATCATTTCTGGCACAAGGCACAAGGCACAAGCACTGGCAAACCTACGATTTAAATTTATTAAATAATCCTCTTCGCCGAGTTTTTGCACGAAACTCATTTATATTTTCCAAATTATCTCTCAAATTACCCCGAAAACTCTTGTTGGTGTTGGGCGTGTTATTATTGCCATATTCATGGAGTTTAGAAGCATTAACTAGTAAAAATGGTCGCGTAAAAAATCATCGTAGTGATGCCATAATATTACCGTCGTTCGAAAACCCGTGTCTAAAATATGGTACAGACGGAGATGCAGGTTCAGTTGATTTATGGATATGGATATCGAATCCTGATTATTTTGAACCAAGTGCGCCATTGGTTTGTTATGCTCAACCTAATTTATCAAACGATTCCAGTAATAATACTGTATATAAAGATTTAGATGGTCCTGATTGGGTAAAAGGAAAAGGATTTGTACCACAAGATATAAACAATCCACAACGTAATTTCCCATCGACAGGAACAAATAATGTTTATTTTTATTTATTATTAGCAAACGTAACGCCCGAAGAGATTATCTCAGCTAATGGCGCTAAAGTATTCCCGGAATCAGGGAGTGGAGTTAGTTTAGCTTTATCATCTGCAATAACACCAGGTTGGGGAAAAGGCTCACGAGATGTAGCTTTAAAGATAGTACTAAAAGGACCAGTAAACAGTAGTGCTAATAAAAATTTTAGTCCCTCTACATTTAAGCTTTATTCAGATAGAGCCAAAAGTAACGTCTTGTATAGCTTTAAAATTGAAAGATGGTATATAGCACAAGGGGTTGGTATAAATGCTTCAGCTAGTAAGACAAAAGATTATTGCAATCAAATTGGTTATCGGATGCCGAGTGTTGCAGATTATACTAATGCAAATAATGATGATATTTGGACAGGAGGTATTCCTGGAAGAAATATCAATGGTTATCGCCGACAATTAAGCTATCGCGGAGGTAATGGCAAGTGGATTGGTGGGCTATTTAATGAATGGGGAACTTTGTTTAATCATCCTAATCACTATTTAGGTCTTGACGACTGGGAAACTAAGCATCCTTATGATTGGTATTGGACAATCGATACATACAAGGGAAAATCAATTCGAGTCGATCTAGGGGATGGGGATTTAGGTTATGAATTAACTTTTAACCTATATAGAGCTGCTTGTGTTAAGCCTTAGTTAAATTTGTTTTATCTGTTCTGTAAATAGTTTGACTCCGTAACTTTTTATCGTGCTTATGGTACAAGGCGTCTGCAAGCAGAGCTGAGAAAGCAAGGCATAACCGTATCTCGACGCCGAATAGGTCGAATCATGGCGAAAAATGGCTGGGTTTCGAAATACACCTGTAAAAAATATTGTATTCATACAGAAAAAAGCAATGAATCGCTGGTAGGGAATGAACTGAATCGAGAATTTGATATAGGTCAACCACGAAAGATATTGGTGACCGATTTAACCTATGTAAGGGTTAAACAACGTTGGCACTACCTTTGTGTAATTGTTGATATCAGTAATCGAGAAATAGTGGGGCGAAGTGCTGGCAGGCATAAAACAGCGGCACTGGTCATGCAAGCTATGAGTCAAATTCCAATGAACTTACAGACGATTGAGTTGTTTCATTCTGATAGAGGAAAAGAGTTTGATAATTATTTGATTGATGAATGTTTAACAGCATTTGGAATTAAACGGTCGTTAAGTCGCAAAGGCTGCCCCTATGATAACGCAATTGCAGAAAGCACATTCAAAGCAGTGAAAACAGAATTTGTGTCAAATACTATTTTTGATTCACTGGCGCAACTTAAATTGGAATTTAATCACTATGTGGATTGGTTGAATTATAATCGACTTCATTCAACATTAAATTACCAGTCGCCGATTGAATACAAAAGAAATCGATGACCTTATCTTTTTGGTACTAAAAAGTGTGGACATACCACTCAGTTCGACAAACATCTGCTTAAGCTTGCGGTTTTCAGCCTCCAGCTCCTTTAAGCGTTTGATATCCGAAGTTTCCATTCCGCCGTATTTTTCCCGCCATTTATAGAAAGTTGAATTACCCATGCTATATTTACGGCACAGTTCTTTAACGGGAATACCCGCTTCAGCTTCTTTTAAAATAGCCACGATTTGAGTTCAGTCATTTTTTTCATAATTAATCCCCTTTACTTTTATCATAGAGAATTTTCTACTTTTTTGCTGTACTCTTTTAGGGGATGGTTACAGTATTTGATGAAAAATACAAAATAATTCAAATATATTTCGGTAGGCGTTTAAATAGTGGATTTAAGTGGACTTCTATGGACAACTGTGGAATTTGCCACAATAAGAAGATGGCGGAAGCGCAGAGATTCGAACTCTGGGAGGGTCGCCCCTCGCCGGTTTTCAAGACCGGTGCTTTCAACCGCTCAGCCACACTTCCGCAATGGCTGTGAATATTAAAGTAGACTTGCTTATTTGTAAATAGCTATTTTAATTTTTTTTATCGTTTGCTTTAAATTTCATCAAATTTCGAAGAAATTAAACAAACAATAACGTATTCGCCTGCAAAATTAGTGTTGGATTTTGATTAATTGAGTATAATACAACGCAAATAAAATAACGTACTTTGAAAAAATGTTAGAGCAGATAGAAACTGATGAGAAAGGCTATTTAAAAAATTGGCAGGATTGGACTGTTGATTTGGTTCCAGAATTGGCAGCCAAAGAGTCCATTGAATTAACCGATGCCCATTGGGAGGTTATTTTATTTGTTCGTGATTTTTACTTAGAATATAAAACCTCACCAGCTATTCGAGCTTTAGTCAAAGCAATGGAAAAAAAGTTTGGTGCAGAAAAGGGTAATAGTCGTTATTTGTATAAATTATTTCCAGACGGTCCTGCTAAACAAGCAACTAAACTTGCAGGCTTACCAAAACCAGTTAAATGCATATAGATAAAGGATAATACTAAATTCATGAGAAGATGGAAGCTACCTTTATTGTTATTAGCTGTACTGGGTTATCTGCAATATTCTTTATGGTATGGCAAAAATAATGTGTATGATTATCAAGATAATGTAGAAATGTTGGTCAGTTTGCGTGCCGATAATGAGAAGTTAAAGACTCGTAACGAACAGATGTTTGCTGAAATTAACGATTTGCAACGTGGCTATGAAGCAATAGAAGAGCGTGCTCGTAGTCATTTGGGTATGGTTAAACCTGATGAATATTTTTATCGAATTATAATTGATTCGGATACTAAAAAACGATAATGCATAACTTGAATAATCTTAATGATATCATTGCTATTGTACCGGCAGCAGGAGTTGGTTGCCGTATGAATAGTCAAATCCCTAAACAATATCTAAAAGTTGGTTCGAAGACCGTTTTAGAACATACTCTAAATAAATTATTAACGCATCCTCAAATCGCTCAAGTTATTGTTGTGATTAGCTCAGAAGATAATATATTTAATACCCTTTCAATTGCTCAGCACGATAAGATTAAAGTTGCTTTAGGTGGCAAAACTCGAGCTGATTCTGTTTTAGCCGGATTAAAATTGCTAAATGATGAACAGTGGGCTTTAGTTCATGATGCGGCAAGACCTTGTGTGACTCATTGTGATATTACTCGGCTGATTGAAACAGTAACAACTAAAAAACAAGGCGGTATATTAGCCACTCGTGTTAGTGATACGATTAAGCGAGCTTGTCAAAATAATGATACCATTATTGATTATTCTGAAGATCGGACTTATTTATGGGGCGCTGCTACTCCTCAACTGTTTAATGCTGGCGAACTAAAATCATGTTTGCAACAAGCTCTAAACGATCATGTTGCCATCACTGACGAAGCTTCAGCCATTGAGTATTGTGGTGGGCATCCTTTATTAATTGAGTGTCGTGGGGATAATATAAAAATAACCCGTCCTGAAGATTTAGCATTGGCTACTTTTTATTTAACTAAGCAGATTCCAAATAGGTAAAAGTATGAGAATAGGTCATGGATTTGATGTTCATAAGTTTGGTGGAGAGGGTCCTATAACTCTTGCTGGGGTAAAAATTCCTTATCAATATGGCCTTGTTGCTTACTCTGATGGTGATGTTGTGTTACATGCAATAACCGATGCTTTAATTGGCGCATTGGCATTAGGTGACATCGGTAAGCTATTTCCTGATACAGATCCTAAATATAAAGGTATAGATAGTCGAATATTATTGAAAGATGTGTATACCCTTGTTCAAGCTAAAGGTTATGAATTAGTTAATTTAGATACTACTATTATTGCCCAAGAACCTAAAATGCAACCTCATGTTGATCAAATGCGAGTTAATATAGCAGAAGATCTGAAAGTTCATTTTGATCAAATTAGTGTAAAGGCAACAACAACTGAACAATTAGGCTTTACTGGGCGTAAAGAAGGCATTGCTTGCCAAGCGGTAGTGTTATTAAGTAAAAAATCCGAAACAGTTTAAATTATACAATAGGCAATAATAGTGTTAGCACAACTTAATTATTTATATGGTAAACCGACCACTAAAGGGCAATACAAGCAACAATACGAAGATTTTAATGTGACAGAAGATCTTGGCTTTGAGTTGACTGGTGAAGGCGAACATGTTTTAGTTTTTTTGCAAAAACGTGATTGTAATACCATTTTCGTGGCTGAGCAGTTGGCTAAATATGTGGGAATTTCAACCAAGCTAGTAAGTTATGCCGGTTTGAAAGATCGCCAAGCGGTGACTGAGCAGTGGTTCAGTTTACATATGCCAGGTCAACAAACACCAGACTTTTCAGCATTTAATTTGGCGGGTTGTAAAATATTAAAAGTCACGCGACATAATAAAAAATTAAAAATTGGCGCATTAAAAGGTAATTATTTTAAAATAATTTTAAAATCGTTAAATAGTCAATCTGAAATTGAATCTAAATTAGCATTAATCAAACAGCATGGCGTGCCTAATTATTTTGGTGAGCAGCGTTTTGGTCGTGATGAAAATAATATTACTCAGGCTATAAAATGGGCCAATGACGAAATTTCGGTTAAGGATCGAAAAAAACGTAGCTTTTATCTTTCTGCGGCGCGAAGTGCGATTTTTAATAATATTGTCAGTCAACGCATTACCCAAAGTTTGCATCAAACCGTGCTCAATGGCGATATATTACAATTAGCGCATCGTGGTAGTTGGTTTATTGCTCAAGCAGACGAACTAGTTCAGTTACAAATGCGTTTAGAACAAGGCGAGATCAATATTACTGCACCAATGGTGGGGGATTCACCACTAGGTACATTATTTGATGCGCTGGAGTTTGAGCAAAAATGTTTAGAAAGTTGGTCTGAATTTAATGATCTATTTAAAAAAGAGCGAGTAGAAACAGCAAGACGGTCAATATTGTTACGAGCAGAGCAGCTTAATTGGCAATGGTTAGATGAGCATAGTCTCGAACTCAATTTTTATTTGCCATCAGGTTGTTATGCAACAAGTGTGATACGTGAACTAATAATAGAAAATGAGTAGCCCAAATGCAAAATCTAAAAATGCAATCCCTAATTGAATTCTTACGGCAACAAGGAATAAAAGACGAGCGCGTTTTAGATGCTATTGCGTCAATTCCTCGTGAACATTTTGTTGATGAGGCGCTTTCGCATCAAGCTTACGATAATCGTCCATTGCCAATAGGAAGCGGTCAAACTATTTCTCAGCCTTATATCGTAGCAAAGATGACTGAACTATTAAAATTAGAGCCTAATTCAAAAGTACTTGAAATTGGAACAGGGTCGGGATATCAAACGGCTGTTTTAGCAAAGTTAGTCGAAAATGTCTGCTCGGTAGAACGAATAAAAAGTCTACAATGGAATACCAAACGCCGTTTAAAGCAACTTGATATTCATAACATTGCAACACGCCATGGTGATGGTTGGTTAGGTTGGCCTGAACGTGGACCATTTGATGGCATCATTGTTACAGCCGCCGCATCTGAAGTGCCACAAAGCTTACTAGGACAGTTAGCCGATAAAGGACGTTTAGTTATTCCTGTTGGCGAAAATAAACAGGTTTTACAATTAATTGAGCGTGATGGAGATAATTTTGTAGCTAAAAATATGGGCGAGGTTATATTCGTGCCTTTGGTTAAAGGGGATGTTGAATAATTAGACTGCATCTCAAATAAAAAATAGAAAATAAAGCACTTATTTTCTATTTTTATACTTAAACACAGTCTTTCCTGAAACTTTTTAACAAAATTGGAATATTTATTCTGGCTGCTCAGAGCGTTTCCATTCACAAATTCCATAAATGGCATTAAACAGATAGATTAAATATTGTGTTGCGATAATGATATTGTCGGTATAGATATTTAAACCAATTACCAGTACATTTAATATAACCCATAAATACCAGTTAAACGCATATCGCATCATCAATAATAATTGAGCAACAATACCTAGACCAAATATAAAACAGTTAGTTATGAGCTGGTAGGTTGTATTGGTTGCACCAATTTTATCCGTTAAATAAATATTAATAAAAGCGGCAATAATAAGAAATATGATTGTATATAAAAATGTGGTTTCATTGAGTGAGCGAACTTTAACGTTTTTATTATTATCAAGGTTCTTTTGCCAAGTGAATAAACCATAGATGTGTGAACAAAAATAGTAGATTGGCGGTAGTCCTGCACCAATATTGCCGCCAAGAATATTAGCACAACATTCTGCAACAACGGCAAACATACCTAATACATTTCCCATGTTTTTACGTTTTGCTAATAAGATAACGCATAGCAGACCGCAAAAAGCGCCTATGTAAGAAGTAGCGTAGCGTAAATCAAATTCAGTAAATGGGTCAGTGTATAAAAATGCTAGTGTTACACATAATATACAAAAAAATGGATAGAATTTATTACGTCCAATTAAAATGGCAAGATTGCTTAATTTATTCATAATTTATTACTCTTCATCATTAATAAGTTGATTAACTAGTTCAATGCAGCGTAAATAACGTTCTTCGTAATCGGGCGATTCTATTTCTATATATTTGATATTATTTTTTTCTAATAACGTTATTAATAGTTTTTGAAAATCTTTACGTTGTTTTGGACTGCCTAAATGACGTAAACCATCAGCGACCCATGGCGTGTTATTGCCGAGTAAAATTACTAAATCAAAACGATAGTTATTGATCATAGCTTGTAAAAATGGATGTTCTTTACCTTCATATTTTTTACAAAAAGCTTGAGTTGTCACAAAATCGGTATCAATAAACGAAACTTTATTGGCATGTTTTATGGCAAAATCGATATATTGTGCATGCCCTAATGCGATTTTATCGTAGTCAGCATACTGTAATGCGCGTTCGTCCCCGCCAAGTTGAGAAAATACATAATCCCGACCATATTCCCATGCACTGGTTGTGTTAAATACGTTTGCTAGTTTATTAACTAAAGTTGATTTACCACTAGATTCTCCCCCTAAAATGGCAACGGTTCTAACAAAAAAAGGTCTAACTTCGGTTGGAATGTATTGCCAGTTTTTCAGCGGTGCTTGACGGATTTGAGTACCACTTATTTGCATAAATTGTCGTTTTGGATCAATTAAGACAGTTTCTAGATCAAACAAATCTTTATACATAGCGACATCTTGCGGTTCACTTGAATAAACATAATCTGGTTTTATGCCTTTTTCTTGAAATAGTTTCTTTACTCGTTCACTCCATTCATGCCAGCCATTTGGGTAAGCTGGAATACCGTCTTCTTCTAATAATTCAATGTGGATATTTTTTTGATATTTAAAAGTTTGTAGTAGCCAACGAATTCTATCATTAATAGTTGGTTGGCGAGACATAGCACTTTGTTTAAAAAGCGCTTCGTCGCGTTGAGTATCAGAGCAAAGAATAACATATAACTCATCAACCTGACTAATTGCTCGCTGAATAAGATAAATATGTCCAGTATGTAAAGGATAAAATTTACCAAAAATCACACCTACTTTTTTATTTTTGGTTGTTTTTTCGATTTGTAAATATTGATGGAGTGATTGTAATTTTTGTGCGCTCGGATTTTTAATTTTATCATTAATGAGTTGACTAAGATAACCTTTAGTCATTTGGCAAGCATCGGCGACAGTTTGTAAAGATATATTCTTACGTTTGATTGCTTTTTTTAGATAATTGAAGTTACTCATAGAATATTCCTTATTTTGTTTTTTATCTTAAACGAAATATAAATCATTTTTATTTTTCGTTCAATATATTAAACAAAAAATAATTTATTTTTTATACAATCATGTTAAAATTAATAGCAATTAAACAGATAGAATAACTACTTTATTACCATTGTTAGAGAGAATCATGTGCCATTTAACTTATAACATAATTATTTTTAAATAGTTATAAATTAGTTTTTATTTCAAAGGAACTATATGAAAATACAGAAATTAGCTTTTTTAAATGCATTTGCTTCTAGCAGTGTTTTTACAAACAATAATGTAACACTTAATAAAGTCAAGTTTTTTTTGCAAGGTGCAGAATTACAAGGGCAATCAAAAGTATTGTTGACCAAAGGTGAAAATAAAAATCTTAACTTAAGTTTTAAACTGACTTATCCAAAAGATAAAGTTAACGATATAATTGGCTTATAAATAAGTTAATAACAGAAATAGAATATGTTAAACGAGTGGTTAAGCCAATTTAAACAAGATAGCCAAATTAGTTTGCTAGATATTCATTTGGCAACGTTTTTGACGAATAAAGCAATGTTAAATGATGATATTACTATCAAACGTTTTAGTTTTTTGGTTCTATCACTAAGTAAAGAGGTTAGATCGGGTCATGTTTGTCTAGATCTTGCTTATTTAGATGAATCAACGATTGAATCACAGCTTTGGTTACAATTAGATTCGCCAAATGCGCAAGATTGGAAAATTGCTCTTGAACAAGCTTATGATAGTCAGGTTGTGAGTGATGGAACAAATTTGTCTCCGCTTATTTTTATTGAAAATAAACTTTATTTTCAAAGAATGTGGTTAGATGAACAAAATGTAGCTCAATATTTCAATCATACAGATTTAGATAAAGAACTTAGCTACAATACTGATTTAACCACTGTACTTAATCAACTTTTTATTCAGAATCAAACCGAAATCGATTGGCAAAAAGTAGCAGTTGCTGCTGCGTTAACTCGCAAAGTTGCTATTATTTCTGGTGGACCAGGTACAGGTAAAACAACCACTGTTGCCAAAATTTTAGCCGGAATTTTGTTAACCAATCCGCATGCTCGAATTATTACATCGGCACCTACAGGAAAAGCGGCATCAAGGTTAACCGAATCACTGAGTCGCACAATCGAGCAACTCGATTTTGCATCACTAAATATAAAAGCAGAAGCAATCACTTTACATCGTTTATTAGGTGCAAAAGCAGATAATCGTTCATTTAAGCATGATAAGAATAATCCATTGCATGTCGATGTGTTAGTCATTGATGAAGCATCTATGGTTGATTTAAATATGATGGCAAGAGTAATTGAAGCATTACCTAATTCTGCTCGTTTAATTTTGTTAGGTGATAAAGATCAACTCTCATCAGTTGAAGCCGGAGCCGTGTTTGGTGACCTTTGTACCTTTATTTCGCATGGTTATAGCAAAGCACGGGCAAAAGAGCTAAGTCAATTGACTGGTTATGATGTACCAGCTTGCCAGCAAACAGCAAAAATTACTGATAGCATTTGTTTATTACAAAAAAGTTATCGTTTTAACGAATCATCTGGTATTGGCTTGTTGGCTAATGCGGTCAAAGCTGGGTGCTCAACTTCTGTTAAAAAATTATTATTAGATGAATCACTGAGTGATATTCGGTATCATGCTCTTTCTTCACAACAAGCTTATGAAGATGTTTTACACGATAGTATTAATCATTATAAACATTATTTAAATGTGATTAAGCAGAATGGAACTAATGATATAGCGTTGGTTTTATCTAAATTTGCTGAATATCGCTTACTTTGTGCTGTCAGAGAAGGACATTTTGGTGTCGAAGGTTTAAATAAACAAATTGAATTACTTTTAGCCAAAAACAAATTAATTTATTTGAAAAATAAAGAAGCATGGTATGTTGGCCGACCAATCATGATATTACGTAATAGTGCTTCATTAGGGCTATATAATGGTGATATTGGCATTACATTAAAAGCTGAGCATGATAGTTCAAAATTGCGTGTTTATTTCCCTTTTGCTGATGGATCTATTAAAGGATTTTCTCCATTTCGATTACCCGAACATGAAACGGCTTATGCCATGACAATTCATAAATCACAAGGTTCAGAATTCGATGATGTAAATATTATCTTACCAACTGATAATTCGCCGTTACTTAATCGTTCTTTACTTTATACTGCTATTACCCGTGCTAAAAAAACAGTTTCAATTTATGCGACTGAAGCTATCTTGTTACAAGCAATTAAATCACAAACGCAAAGGCATAGTGGTTTAGTCAGTTTATTGCAAAATAATAGCTGATTCTGTTTTGATAAGCATATTTGAGTTTATTTTTTGAAAGATGATGTGTAATTCGAGGAAGAAATAATAAAACAGGGCTAAAAGCCCTGTAATAATTAAATTAATGGATAATTTTAGCTAAGAAGTCTTTAGCACGATCTGATTGTGGATTAGTAAAGAACTGCTCTTTTGAGGTATCTTCAATAATTTCACCAGCATCCATAAAGATAACTCGGTGGGCTACCTTACGCGCAAAGCCCATTTCATGAGTAACCACCATCATAGTCATACCTTCATAAGCCAGTTCAACCATAACATCTAGCACCTCGTTTACCATTTCAGGATCTAGTGCTGAGGTTGGTTCATCAAACAACATAACAATAGGATCCATACATAACGCACGAGCGATCGCTACACGTTGTTGTTGACCACCAGAGAGCTGAGCAGGGTATTTATCTGCATGGGCAAGTAAACCAACACGCTCTAAAAGATTAAGCGCTTTTTCTCGAGCTTCTTCGTCTGTTCGACCTAACACTTTAATTTGTGCAAGTGTTAGATTTTTTAAAATAGTTAAATGTGGAAACAGTTCAAAGTGTTGAAATACCATACCTACTTTGGAGCGTAATTTAGCTAAGTTAGTCGCTTTATTTGTAACTTCTGTTCCATCAATAATAATTTTGCCTTTTTGTACAGGCTCTAAACAATTTACAGTTTTTATCAGGGTTGATTTTCCTGAACCTGAAGGACCACAAACAACAACAACTTCGCCTTTACCAACTCGAGTAGTGCAGTTTTTTAATACCTGAAATTGTCCATACCATTTTGAAATATTTTCTAAGGAGATCATCGAGTAATCCTTTTCTTAAAATAATTAACTAGACGTGAAACGGTGAAGCAAATAACAAAATAAACTGCTCCTGTAAATAATACCATTTCAACGATTAAACCATCTCTATTGCCTACAATATTAACCGCACGATAGAAGAAATCCGCTAAATTTAATGTATAAATAAGCGTTGTATCTTGGAATAATATAATCCCCTGCGTTAATAATAATGGAGCCATAATACGAAATGCTTGCGGTAAAATCACCATTCTTAATGCCTGACCTTTAGTCATGCCTAGTGCTAATGATGCACTGATTTGTCCTTTAGATACACTTTGAATACCAGCCCGAATAATTTCTGAATAGTAAGCTGCTTCAAATAATGCAAAAGCGATCAATGCTGACACAAAACGTATATCTGTTGTAGGCGGAAGATTTAAAATTTTTTCTAATAGTTGAGGTACAAGCAAATAAAACCAGAGCAAAACCATCATTAATGGAATTGAACGGAATATATTTACATAGCATAAAGCAAACCAATGTAGCACTTTAATCGAAGAAAGTCGCATAATGGCAAGTAGCGTTCCCCAAATAATACCAAAAATTACAGCGGTAAGTGTTATCTCTAAAGTTAATAACATACCTCTCATGATATAAGGTAAATTAGGTAGGATTTGTCCCCATTCTAAATCCATCATGATTTACCTCCTAATACGCCAGGAAGTCGTACTTTTTTCTCAATATATTGCATAGTAAACATTATAACGACATTGATAAGTACATACCCAAATGTTATAGCTATGAATGATTCATAAGGTTGGCCTGCATGTTCAAGCAGTTGGTTTGCTTGTTTGGTTAATTCGACGTAACCAACAGTTGAAGCAACAGCCGAGTTTTTAACCATATTTAATATTTCAGATGTTAACGGTGGTAGAACACGTCGATAAGCGTTTGGTAATAAAATATATAAATAGGTTTGTTTTAGGGTTAATCCTAATGCAATTCCTGCACTTTTCTGACCTGTAGGGATTGACTGAATAGCAGCTCTCACTTGTTCACAAATACGTGCACCTGTGAATAATCCTAATCCTATGGTTGACATTAATAAAGTAAATATCATAGGGTCAAGGCTATATAACCAGTCACGGATAGATTCTGGTACCAACGCTGGTACAACTTCAATCCAAAAGAATAAGTGAATGATTAACGGGATATTCCTAAAAACTTCAACATAACATGTACCTAAGCCAGATAAAAAGCGGTTAGGTAATGTTCTCAGCACACCAAATAGCGAACCAACCAAAAAGGCAACAGTTCCTGATGTAATAACTAGCAATATGGTCATTTGGAAACCTAACCACAACCAGCCTAGATACGTTGTATCCCCAAATGGTGCTGGTTGAAGAAAAATCCCCCAATTCCAACTTGTTGTCATAAATACTCCAACATGTAAAAAAAATTGTAAATAGTACTAAATAAGATGATGGACGCAGTTACCTACGTCCTTATGGGAAAATATCTGCGTATTAATCTAATGCTTTATCATTAGGATGAGCGAAAAGTTCTTTCATCTCAGAAGACATATCAAAGTTCATATTTAACCCTTTTGGTGGAATAGGTTGTTTAAACCAACGGTTATATGACTTTTCGGCGACACCTGATGTTTGTGCTTCTGAAATAGTTTTATCGACTAAAGCTTTAAATTGTGGGTCTTGTTTACGCAACATACAACCATAGGCTTCATAAGATAATGGTGTACCTACAATTTCCCATTGTTCAGGTTTTTTTGCTTTGGAGCGTTCACCTGCTAATAATGCATCATCGATAAGAAATGCTGCTGCTCGTCCACTTTCAAGTGTGCGAAATGCATCACCATGATCTTTGGTTGCAATAATACGAATATTTAACCCTTTTTCAGTATTGATTTTGTTGAGCATAACTTCGGATGTTGTACCTGAAGTTACGACCACATTTTTACCTTTCAGATCGTCAATATCTTTAATATTGCTACTAGTTTTAACTAAAAAACGAGTGCCAACAATAAAGATCGTATTTGAAAAATCAACTTGTTGTTGACGAGAAAGATTATTGGTTGTTGAACCACATTCAAAATCGTAAGAACCATTTTGTAACAGTGGAATACGGTTTTGAGAAGTCAGCGGTAAGTATTTAACTTGCAAGTTAGGCATGTTTAACTCTTTTTTTACCGCATTAATAATAAGATCTGAGTAATCTTGAGAATAACCAACAACTGTTTGGTTATCACCATAATATGAGAATGGGACTGATGATTCTCTATGTCCTACGACAATCACACCATTTTCTTTTACTTTAGCTAGTGTACCAGTTAATTCATCGGCAAATGCGGTACTACTTACTAGACCTAACATTGCAAATGATAACACTAGTTTGGTTAATTTTGTCTTTTTGTTCATACTCATCTCCTACTGTTTATTTTGTATCATATTAAATAATTTTAACATTTTTACAAAGGGCATATATTATAACTTATTTTTTAGCATAAAAGTACTTTTTACTGTTTATTTATCTATTATTGGAGCTAGATGTAACCAGCAATTAACGCAATATTAGATTACTGATTACATCAAGACTTATTAAAACCCAATTATATTTAAGCAATAATTATGCCAGTATAGTGAACTATAAACGTTTTTTTATAAAAAGTGAGATAAACATTAATGACATCAAAACTAAATAAGGCCAATTCCCCCATATAGCATAAGGCGTTAGGCCAGTTGTTGGTGATACAGATGCAGATAATGCGCCTGTTTCAAATTGCGGTAATTTTTTAACAATATTACCATGTGGATCAATAATGGCTGTAATCCCTGTATTAGTACTACGAATTAAAGGTCTACCAAATTCAAGCGCTCTAGCTTGCGCCATTTGTAAATGTTGTTTAGGTCCAATACTATCACCAAACCAAGCATCGTTTGAAACAGTAAGTAAAAAATCTGTATCTGGAGAAAAATTTTGCCATATTAAATTAGATAAAATCACTTCATAACAAATGGCTGGGGTAAATTTAAAGCCTTTTATTTGTAATTGAGGTTGTTTTGTTTCGCCAGATTTCATTGAGGACATAGGAATGTTGAGCAGTTCAGCAATTGGTTCAAGTACTGATTCTAACGGTGTAAACTCCCCAAAGGGCACTAGATGGTGTTTTTTATAACGGTTGATAGTTGGATATTGATAATGCTCCTTTTCTCCTAATACTAATAAAGTATTGTAGATATATCCATTAGATTGATACCCATCTTCGCCAAAACGATAATCAATAATACCAACAGCTATTTCAGAATCATGGGCTCGGGCTTCGTTATCTAGATATTGTAAAAAAGATTGTTGATTTATTTCGTAATCGGTGATGCTAGCCTCTGACCAAATGATAATTTTATCTTTACCAAAGTTTTGTTTAGTCAGTTTTGTATAGGTTTGTAGTGTGTTGTTAAGTTGTTCTCTTGTCCAACGAATTGACTGCGAAATATTTCCTTGAATTAAAACAAAATTAGCTGAACGAGTGTCATTAACTTTAGTCCAATTAATATTATTGAATAAAATTGGTGCAAATAAGATCGCAAGTAGTGCAATAAATGCACCAAGCGTGTGCCTTTTGGGCGTTTTGCTATTTATTGTCTTTATGCAATAAACAAATAATCCGCATAAAATTGTTAGCAGTAAATTAACACCATCAATCCCCAATATAGGAAAATAGCCTTTTAACGGACTATCTAGTTGGCTATAACCGAGTTGCAACCAAGCAAATCCGGTTAAAATATACCCTCGTAAGAATTCGGTTAATTGCCAAAGCACAGGAGCAAGAAATATAAGTTGTTTAAATGAAAATTGTCCAGCAAAACGATTTGCCATCCTTAATAGAAAAGCAAATAGCATAGGATAGAGTGACAAGTATAGGATTAAAAAACCTAAAATGATAATAGCAATGGGAGCGGGTAACTCTCCATATTGCTTAATACTGATATAAACCCAATGGATCCCAGCGGCAAAATAGCCAATGCCCCAACTTAATCCCAGTAACATAGCTTGTTTTTTAGATCTATCAGCAATAAGCCATAAAAGACCGGCAAACGATACAAAAGCTAGAGGCCAAATATGAAATGGAGCATAACTAAAAACTGCTATACCACCAAAAATTAGGCTTAATAATATTTTTTTAAGCATTTTCAGATAACTCTAAATTAGGCACGGTAGCCCCATCAGGAATAGTCACATGCAATTGAATGATTCGTCTTCGATCTGCAATGGTAACTTTAAATTGATAGCCGTCAATGGTAATGGTTTCACCGCGTAAGGGTAAGCGTCCAAAATGTTGCATTACCAGTCCTCCAATGGTATCCATCTCATCATCACTAAAATCAGTTGAAAATATTTCATTAAAATCTTCCACTGGAGTGAGGGCTCGCACAGTATAAACCGATTGCGTTAAGCGACGAATATCGCGATCTTCAACTTCATCATACTCATCTTCAATATCGCCCACGATGAGTTCTAAAATATCTTCAATAGTCACAAGCCCCGAAACACCACCAAATTCATCAATAGCCATTGCCATATGATAGCGCTGCATACGAAACTCTTTTAGCATATGATCAACACGTTTACTTTCAGGCACAACAACGGTTGGTCTAAGGATTTTTTTCAAATCAAAATTATCGACGCCTTGGCGAATAAAAATCAACAGATCTTTTGCCAATAAAATCCCTTCAATATGATCGCGATCTTCACTAATAACAGGATAACGGGAATGCCCATGTTCAGAAATAATATCTAAACACTCATCAAGTGAATAATTGTCTTTAATGGTAACAATTTGAGAGCGGGGGATCATAATATCGCGAATGCGTTGTTCAGCAATATCCATAACACCTTCTATCATATCAAGCGTATCGGGATCGATAAGCTCGTTTTCTTCGGCTTCGCGGATCACTTCGATCAGTTCTTCTTTATCTTTTGGTTCTGAATGAAATAACTGACTTAACCATAATGCAAACCCTTTTTTAGGTCTCCGGTGATTATCATCACTCATTTGTGCTTTTCCTTTCTTACTTTATTATTAATTTACTATTTTGGGCTTAGTTTACTTAATTTACTTACTTACTAAAAAAGTTTGCAAAATAGCATATAACTAAACGGCCTATCGTACATTTTATTCATCAATGGGTTGATAAGGATCTTCAAATCCCAATTGTTGCATAATATCAATTTCGATATTTTCCATTTCTTCAGCTTCTTCGTCAAGAATATGATCATAACCGAGTAAATGTAAACAACCATGCACAATCATATGTGCCCAGTGCGAAGTTAATGATTTATGTTGTTGCTCAGCTTCAGCTTCAACCACTTGCTTACAAATAATTAGATCACCCAATAAAGGAACATCGATCTCGATTGGAGATTCAAACGGAAAAGATAAAACGTTAGTTGGTTTATCTTTATGACGATAGGTACAATTTAATTGCTGACTTTCTTGTTTATCGACAATACGGATAGTGAGCTCGGCGTTATCCATAAACTGAGGTAAAATAGCCTCTAACCATTGCATAATTTGCGCTTCGGTAGGCAAATTTTGGTTATCTTCTGTAGCAATTTGCAAATCTAAAATAATTGCGCTCATCATATTTACCTTACTTTATTATTCACGATGATAAGGATGATTAGTGGTTAAACTCCATGCACGGTAAAGGCTTTCAGCTACAATAACCCGCACTAAAGGGTGAGGTAGGGTAAGTGGCGACAGTGACCAACTCTGTTCCGCTGCCGTTTTGCAAGAAGGAGATAACCCCTCAGGTCCACCAATTAATAAACTCACATCACGGCCATCTACTTTCCAACGTTCTAATTGTTCAGCTAAATTATGCGTTGTGTAAGGTTTACCTGGAATATCAAGAGTCACAATGCGATTGCCTTTACTACAGGCACTTAACATTGCTTCGCCTTCTTTATCTAAGATCCGTACAATATCTGCATTTTTGGTACGTTTTCCAGCGGGGATTTCAATAAGCTCTAAAGGCATATCTTTAGGAAATCGTGATTGATAATCATTAAAAGCAGTGGTAACCCAGTTTGGCATTTTATTGCCAACAGCAATAAGCTGTATCTTCACGTGATTAACTCCAAAGCTTCTCAAGTTCGTAAAGCTGACGGCTTTCTTCTTGCATTATATGTACAATGACCGCATCCATATCAACTACGACCCAATCGGCATCACTTTTACCTTCGCTACCTAACACCAAATGGCCTTGTTTTTTTGCTTCATCAAGTAAATGGTTAGCAATAGAGGAAACATGACGGTTTGAAGTGCCAGTACAAATAATCATATAATCGGTAATACTTGATTTGCCACGAACATCAAGGGTAACAATGTCTTTTCCTTTTAGATCATCAATCTTATCAATAATAAAATCTTGTAACGACTGCTGCAAAATAATCTCTCTTTTTATTAAAAATAAAGCGCCATTATAGCATATATTTTAAAAATAACGGTGATGATAACTTACACATATTTTTATTGATTATTGGGATTGCTTTTTTCTTTTCTTTTTTGCTAGTTTATCTTCACGCATTTTTTTTATTTGTTCTTTTCTGTTTTTCTTTATTTGGTCTCTTTTCAATTTTTTTTGATTATTTATAGCTAAACGTTCCTCTTTATTTAGAGTATCTTTTATTGTATCTTTTGCTTTTCGCTTTTTTTCTCTATTTATGCTAAATTCCTCTAGCACCTCTGTTAACGACGATATACCCAACAAGAATAAAAGTCCTAAAAATAAACCTAATAAAGATGGATATATTGGGTTGTAATCGTGACCCACGCGCGGAAGGATTCTAACCGTTGCTGCTTCTACAAAATTGGTACTAAATAAAAAAAGTAAGAAAAATATCGCTTTCATAATATATGCAATTTAATGGAATAATTTCCACGTATTTTATCTTATACAAATATATAGATGTTAAAGGAAATTTGAACAATAAAAAAGCAAAGTTTTATATTTCAATGGCACACATTTTCAAACAAAAAATTAGTGTTGCTGATCCAATTTTTGTAAAAATATTCAGGATTCTATACCGTCTTGAGATTAAAAAATGAAAATAATAATACGAAATTTGAATTGAGATGTGGAATAATCTAGGAGTAAACAAATAAAAACTTTAATAAAATTAATTCTAAATCTGAGGTGTTTTTAGTCAAAGCCCACGGGCAAGTAAAATTGCTCACGTGGGTTTATTTCAGTTACGTACAATCTTATTTATATAGATTTATAAAAACAGTTTGTGCAGTGCTTGCGGGGTTAGATGATACTTCTTTTACATAATAAAAGTGCGCACCATTAGCAACTGCATGTTTTTGTGCGGCGGCACTGATTTCTGCTGTATTGTTAAATACACCATGGAAGCTAATAGTACTAAATGGCGTCATGTGTTTAAATGCTTCGCTACTAATTTCGTAGGCATCTTGACCTGCTATTGCTGTTGTGACGATATAATCCCTAACGGGTGCGTCTTGTTTGTATAAAGCAACTTCGATATTTTCTGCTTGGTTTCTAATATCATCAGATGAAATTGAATCGATATAAAACGCATAGGCATTTTTTTCAGCGGCTAATTTACTTGCAGTTTCGGTAATTTCGGAAGTGTTATTGTAATTACCTTTAAATTTAACAACATCAAATGGTAAATAGTAAAGAGCTTTTGAACGTTCATAAGAAACCACGCCATTATAAATAGTTTCATCTTTCTGTACGGCTATTGGTGCGTTAGATTTGTAAATATTGGCATAAACAATCGCACGATCTGAAGAAGTTCCATTAGCTGGACTTTCCATTGCAGTAATATAGTAATATTTAGCACCTGCTTCATCGGCAGCACGAGAAATATCTTTAGCAGCATTTTCGGCTTGTAAATAACTTCCAGTTACTGAAATTTCTTTTAATGGTACTAAATGACTACTTTCTTTAGCAGTTAATGGCTCAGCAGCATAAAGACTAGCAACAGGTAATGATAACAATACGGCTAATGCAATAGAGGATTTGGTAAAACGTTTCATAATATATTCCTTCATTTTTGAATTATTAAAATAGAAAATCGTTGTTTAACGCTTATTTTATTTGCAAATATATTTATTGATATTACTTCGAAAATATTCGAACTGGCAGAGCTCCTGATGTGTTGTCCTTGTCTACTTGTAAAAAGCGTTAAGACATTAATAGTTGTTTTGGTAGGAAAAAATAGTAAAACAACTTGTTATTGTTATAAGACGTTCAGTAATAATCCTCAAGTTCTTTTAATCAAATAGAAGGGTGCCTAGCATTAATTGTTTAAAATGAAATGAATTGTCAAAAAAAGAGTTAATTTGAGCTAATTAAGAATGTTAATATTTTCTAAATTATATTTTTCCTACAGATTATTCTCTAATTCTTTCAATAAAGAATTTAAGGATTTGTGCAGTTAATCCCCAAATAACCCGATTGTGATACTGATAATAATAGACAGAATACTCAGCTCTTTTTTGCCATTTAGGTGATCGGTTTAAAATGATATCAAAAGGGAAATCATCAGAAGGTTTATGCCCGACAAACATTGTTGCACGCTGAGGGGGATTTTGAATAAACCACTCAATAGGAACGGTAAAAATCTGTTCGACTTCATCATGATTTAGTTTCAAATCATCAAGTGAATTGATTGTGCCAACAAATGGATAAATAGCCATACCTAATGTTGCAATTAACTTGGGTAATGCTCCTAAAATTATTATGTGCTTAAAGGGGATACCCAATTCTTCAACTGTTTCACGTTTAGCTGTGTATTCGGGATTGGTATCAGATAATTCCACACGCCCACCAGGAAAGCAAATATCTCCAGGTTGCCATTTTAATTTTCTAGATCTAATTTGAAATAAAAGATGCAATTGATGATCAATATCAATAATCGGCAATAATACTGCAGCTTTATTATCGATAAATTTTGTGTTTTCTTTTTTTTGCAACTGTTTAGCAATATTTTCAATTGTTATCATAATTATTCATTTTATTTAGGGTTTAAATTTTTGTTCTATTTACCTTACACAAATAACATGCTAGATTTAATAGTAGCGTTAAATTAATACGCGTGTTTTATCTAATTGAAGCCATGCAATATTATATCAATAACATAAAAAAAGAGCTTGAAGATCTTGCCAAATTGAAACGTGAGCGTGCTATCATTGGTATGTCTCCTGAATTTCAGCAGGTATTTTTATTACTTCCTGCGCTTTTTCATTATCACACACCTAAATTACCAGGATATATGGAAGGCGATATACCTTCAGGTATTGCTTGCTATCAATTGTCTGATGATGTAAGTAAACGGCTTAAAACTGAATTCGATTTTATTCCATCCACTAACGAAAATAAAATAATTAACATCCCAGCCATATCCGCTTTATATACAATGGGAAGTACCTGTTCTATTGGACAGTCAATTCAATCTGATCTTGATATCTGGATATGCATTGAAAACAATTTAACAGATCAACAAAAAGAAGCCTTACAACAAAAATGCCGTTTGATCGAAGACTGGGCAGCAAATTTGCAAGTCAAATTAACGTTATTTGTGGTAGATGCTGATCGTTTTATTAATAAACATCATGAATGCCTAATGGGCGAAAATTGCGGAACTGCACAGCATATTTTGTTACTTGAGGAGTTTTACCGTTCCGCAAATTTATTAGCTGGCAAATACTTGTTGTGGTTTGCAATACCTTATAATTTCACCGTAAATAACCTTACTTATCCTACTTATGAAAAGTGCGTTCAAGCGATGGTTGATCTTAATTTAATCGAGCGAGAGCAATGGATTGATTTTGGTCCACTAACTGGATTATCAGCTCAAGAGTATTTTGGCGCAAGTTTATGGCAACTTTATAAAAGTATTGATTCACCTTTTAAAGCGGTACTTAAAACCCTGTTATTAGAAGCGTACTCATGGATTTACCCACAAAATAAACCAGTTGCTTATCAAATGAGGGAGCTGATTCAAAAAGGCGAAATTCATAAAGGAATGTATCTTGATTCGTATTACATGCTGTTGGACAGAATCAGTAAATACCTCATTGAAATTAATGATTATGAACGACTTGAATTAATTCGTAATTGCTTTTATTTAAAAGTGAACGAAAAACTTTCTATCCCAATGCAATCGTCGTCATGGCGACGCTCTATTTTAAGTGACCTAGTTAAAAGTTGGGGATGGGATGAGCAACAAATTGCAAAATTAGATTCTTGTCAAACTTGGAAAATAGGGCAAGTCCGAGAAATACACGAAATCTTATTACACACCATGATGTCCGGCTATCGAAATTTACTCAATTTTGGTCGTCGTAATAATTTAGACTCATTAATTAGTCCTCAAGATCTGGCGATATTAACACGAAAGCTCTATGCTGCTTTTGAAGTATTACCGGGAAAGATTACAACTTTAAAGCTCAATATATCTGATAATTTACAAGAAGAAGCATTAACATTTATTCATGTTGCAGAAGATCGTATCAATCGAGCAGGATGGTACGTTTACAATCAAAAACCCATGTTACACTCAATTATTGGCCATCAATATCTTGAATATAGCAAATACTTAGTAAAACTAGTAGGTTGGTGTTATTTTAACGGCTTAATTGCTGATAGCACTCACTTTTATTATCATGATGGTGAAAACAGAAATAATTCGAAAATTAATAAATTGATCGTTGATCTAAAAAATTACTTTCCTATTGATGTGCCAGCAGCAACTGAAGAACAGCTATATGGACCATGCGAAATTCGTCACTTAGCTATTATTTTAAATTTAGAAGATGATCCGACCGCTAACATTGAATTAGACGATGAAGTGACCAATAGTGTACTTAATTATGGTAAAAATGAGCTAAGTTTAGTGGGATCAATTGATCTTCTTTATCGCAATTCGTGGAACGAAATTCGTGTTCTCCATTTCAGCGGTGCACTATCAGTGCTTCAGGCGATTAAGGAATTACTAAATCGAATGCATAAAGATGCTGATTTGCCTAATTTGCTAGAAATATTTTGTTATAGCGAGTACCAGAGTGATGAAATCAAACAACAAATGAAAAAGTTAATGGATGAATGTATCGATTTACGTTTAACTACCACTCAAAATAACTCAACGCAAGTAAAACCATTAAGGATCGGTGGAGCTTCATGGTATCTATTTTTTGAGCGATTAGGGGTATCATGCCATCAATTTGAAAGTGCGATTGATTTTTATGGCGCTGTATCAAATAACAAAATACAAGGCAGACCACTAAACATTTTAGACGAAACTAACGAACTACCAAAAGAAATTGATAGCGTGGCTTATGCCGGGATCATACAATTCTTTTTTGAAAATACTGATTCAGGTTTTGATCTTTACATTCTAAATGAACATAACCAAGTTGAAATATACCGTAATTGCAACGGTTCAATAGATAATATGGTTAAAGATATTAACGAATTTTATATCTTATCTGACGATCGTTTTTCATTTACTACCAGTAGCTCAGTTAATTTTAATCTACCTCAATTTTATCAAATCACCTATAATGAGCATGATGAAAGACAGATTATCCCGCTTAATTAAAAGATCGGCAAACGATCTTACTTGAATGTAATCATGTCAAAAAGTTTCAGGTAACTATGTGTTTTAGTATAAAAATAATAAAAGTTTACAATTAATAAGTAAAATAATTAAATTTCTATTAAAATAATGGGAACTTTTTTCTAATTTAAGAATCTAACTGTATGTCTGCACAACTTTGGGCCGATTGACAGTTATTAACAAAATAAGGAAAGGCCTTTAATGGGGGAGCAAGTAACAGACCAAGTATTAGTAGATCGCGTTCTTAATGGAGACAAAAACGCATTTAATTTACTTGTTGTTCGTTATCAAAATAAACTGGCTCATTTGGTTTCTCGTTATGTATTAGCGTCCGAAGTTCCTGATGTTGTGCAAGAGACTTTTATTAAGGCATATCGATCATTAAGTCTTTTTAAAGGTGAAAGTGTTTTTTACACATGGCTGTATCGAATTGCAGTCAATACAGCAAAAAACTACTTAACGTCTCAAGGACGACGGCCACCATCATCAGATATAGATGCTAGTGAAGCCGAAAGTTACGAAGGTGCAGATTCATTAAGAGATCTTGATAATCCTGAAAATTTAGCGCTTTCAGACGAAGTAAAAAAAACAGTATTTGCAACGATCGAAGCATTACCTGATGATTTAAAAACAGCAATTACATTGCGCGAAATCGAAGGGTTAAGCTACGAAGAAATTGCTCAAATCATGGATGTACCAGTTGGCACAGTGAGATCCCGTATTTTTAGAGCTCGTGATGCAATTGATGAAAAAATTAAACCATTACTCAGTTAATGGCTACAAACAAATGAATAAAGAGTAGTCATAAATTTAAGGTATTTACTATGCAAATAGAACAGAAAGAGCAACTTTCATTACTTATGGATGGTGAGTTTACAAATGACCATATTGTTGATGAAGTATTAAATGATGAAAGTTTGCAATCATGCTGGCATCGTTACCATATTATCAGAGATACAATGCGAGGTGAATTACACAGTAATTCATTAAATCATAGTAGTTCACTAAATTTAGATATCTCTAGCCAAATTGCACAAGCGATAGCAACTGAAGATTTATACAATCAACCAACTGATCAACCTAATATTGACACAACCTCGCCACCAAAAGCTGAAAACCTAATTTGGATTCACGTTAAGGACTTTATAGGCAAAGTAAGCCAAGTTGGGCTTGCAGCTTGTGTCACTCTTGGAATTATTGCAGGTGTACAATATAATCAAGGACAAACAGATAGTACCAGTGCAAGCCCTACACTAAATACAGTACCAGTTGGTGTAAGTGTGGCTCCTGTAGGTGGCATTCATCAACAAAACGATCAGCAATTACTTGAAAAACGACAATACGACAAAATTAGATTGCTTGTACAAGATTATGAATTGCAAAAAAGATTAAATGCACACTAATTTTAAATGAAATCATCAAATTATTTTATCAAATATTTTATAAAACAGAGCCGAAAAATAATATTCGCTCTGTTTTTTGCATTTTTTTCAGTATCGATTTATGCCAACGATACAGAGGATGCCTTTGCGTTATTAAACAAAATGAATCACGCTGTACAAACGCAAGATTACCGTATTTACTTCGTATCTGAAGATAAAAATCAATATGTAACCACATTCGAATATAGCCATATAGGTGCGCCTGTAAAAGAAGATATTAATGCTTACTTGCGCTATCTGGAAGGTCCTGATAAAGAGATCATCTTACATAAAGGCATAACCAGTTACTTTCAGCCTAATAGTTCATCATTTTCTATCACTAGCTCACGAATTATCGAAGCTTACCCCGATGTTGTTTATAATAATTTTAATGACCTTAAAGAGGTTTACGATTTTATTTTTTTAGGCAAAGCAAGAACAGCTAATCGAAGCGCAAAATTAGTTAAAATCATAGCTAAAGAACAGGACCGTTATAGCTATGTAATTTGGATTGATGATGAAACCAGTTTACCAATTAGGATCGATTTATTAGATCAAAATAGCGACATCATTAATCAGATAAAAGTAATCCAACTAGATAAAAATTTTGATAAGAAAGAACAGCTAGATTATATCGCTAGTCGAACTTACCCAATCTTATTATCGATTGAAAAACAAAATAATGCTTTTGACCAATGGCGACTAGCTTGGTTACCTAAAGGATTTAAAGAAGTGGCTGCTTATAATTTGAATTTTTATAGTTCTGACATCGCGACTAAATTGTTTTCGGATGGCGTATTTTCGTTTACGGTCAATATCTCATCTGAACAAGCTAAACAAGCTAATCAAATTATTCAACAAGGTGGAAGGACTATTTATTCAACCAACTTAGGTCACAAAAACATTATCATCATAGGTAATTTACCTCGTACTACTATTGAACGTATTGCACAAAATATTGTTCAGAAATAAGTGCAAACTACTTAATAACGCTATGCTTGGTAGCGATAAAAGTGTAAAATATTTTACTTTCTGACTATGTAATTATTAGCAATATTGGTCATAACCAAAAGGCATTTTAGATAGTTAACCGTTAATAACCAAGATACTAATTATAATTTATTAATATGAATAAAAATATCCGCAATTTTTCAATTATTGCCCATATTGACCATGGTAAATCAACGCTTTCAGACCGCATAATACAAATTTGTGGTGGGCTTTCAGATCGTGAAATGGAAGCTCAAGTACTTGATTCAATGGATCTTGAGCGTGAGCGTGGCATCACAATCAAAGCACAAAGTGTAACCCTTGATTATCATGCTAAAAATGGCGAAACATACCAGCTCAATTTTATTGACACACCAGGTCATGTTGATTTTTCTTATGAAGTGTCACGCTCGCTAGCTGCTTGTGAAGGGGCGTTATTAGTTGTGGATGCGGGGCAAGGTGTTGAAGCTCAAACACTGGCAAACTGCTACACTGCGTTAGATATGGATCTTGAAGTTGTCCCTGTTCTAAACAAAATTGACTTACCTGCGGCTGAACCAGAGCGCGTTGCAGCCGAAATCGAAGATATTGTAGGTATTGATGCTAGCAATGCAGTGCGTTGCTCGGCAAAAACTGGCGTTGGTGTTATTGATGTACTTGAGCAATTGGTCAGCGATATTCCACCACCAGAAGGTGACTCGACAGCACCATTGCAAGCACTTATTATCGATTCATGGTTTGATAATTATTTAGGTGTAGTTTCATTAATTCGCATTAAAAATGGCGAATTAAACAAAGGTGATAAGATCAAAGTAATGAGCACAGGTATGACTTATAACGTTGATCGACTTGGTATTTTTACCCCTAAGCAAATTGACAAACAATGCCTGCATTGTGGTGAAGTGGGTTGGGTTGTTTGTGCGATCAAAGATATACTAGGTGCGCCGGTGGGCGACACCTTAACTTTAGCAAAAGCACCTGCGCAAAATCCATTACCTGGTTTCAAAAAGGTCAAACCACAAGTTTATGCTGGATTATTCCCAACCAGTTCTGACGATTACGAAGCTTTTCGTGATGCCCTTGGCAAATTAAGTCTAAATGATGCCTCGTTGTTTTATGAGCCAGAAAATTCTGGAGCTTTAGGATTTGGATTCCGTTGTGGTTTCCTTGGCTTATTGCATATGGAAATCATTCAAGAACGCTTAGAGCGTGAATACAACCTTGATTTGATAACCACTGCACCGACGGTTGTTTATGAAGTACTAACTACATCAAATGACATTATCTACGTTGATAGCCCTGCCAAGTTACCAGCAGTAAATAACATTCAAGAATTACGCGAACCAATAGCAGAATGTAACATATTAGTTCCGCAAACTTATTTAGGCAACGTCATCACACTTTGTGTTGAAAAACGTGGTGTGCAAACCAATATGGTTTATCATGGCAATCAAGTTTCTTTAACGTACGAAATCCCAATGACCGAAGTTGTATTAGACTTTTTTGACAAACTAAAATCGACTTCGCGTGGGTATGCATCATTAGATTACAGTTTTAAACGATTCCAAGCTGCCGACATGGTAAGGTTAGATGTATTAATTAATGGTGAACGAGTTGACGCATTAGCCTTAATTACCCACAAAGACAATGCACCATATCGTGGACGAGAATTAGTTGAAAAAATGAAAGATCTTATTCCTCGTCAACTATTTGATATTGCCATACAAGCGGCTATCGGTAATCATGTCATAGCAAGATCAACGGTCAAACAACTACGCAAAAATGTATTAGCCAAATGTTATGGTGGCGATGTGAGTCGTAAAAAGAAACTTTTACAGAAGCAAAAAGAAGGTAAAAAGCGCATGAAACAAATAGGTAATGTGGAATTACCGCAAGAAGCCTTTTTAGCCATTTTGCATGTAGGAAAAGATTAACCAATTAAAAACAAATCAATAAAAAGATTTATTTAAAGAGGGAAAAAAATGGCTGGAACATTTGCCATCATATTAACACTAGCAACACTCATTACTGGTATCTTTTGGTTTTTAGAAAAATTCAAATGGAAACCAGCAAGACAACGTAAAGTTGAAGAAATCCGCACTCAAAGCAATGGCGAAGTTGATGGAAAGATACTGGCTGAAGTTGGTAAACCCAAAGGTTGGGTTGAAAATTTGGCATCGTTTTTTCCGGTATTGTTTGTCGTGTTTGTTATTCGTTCATTCATCTATGAACCGTTTCAAATTCCATCAGGATCAATGATGCAAACATTACTAATTGGCGACTTTATTGCGGTTGAAAAATTTTCTTATGGTGTGCGTGATCCTATTACTAACACCGTCATTATTCCGACAGGACAACCAAAACGTGGTGATGTTGCCGTATTTAAACACCCAAATGTGCCTCAAATGGATCTTATAAAGCGGGTTGTCGGCTTGCCAGGTGACAAAATCGTCTATTTAGTAAAAGAAAAGCAAATCTTAATCTATCCTGCTTGCCAAGCAACAGATGCAAATTGCGAAGGGCAACAATCACAGCCGCTCAATTTGCATTACAGCGAACCAAGGCCAAGTAACTGGAAAGAGGTGCATGAACAGTTCAAATCAAACCCTAATTTTTACACGCTAGAACAATATGCGGATAAAGGTATTGTTGATTCTCAGTCTATCATGACATTAAATATGAATATTCAACAAGAAACTCTTGGTGACACACCGCATGATATTCTAACCACTCAAGGTTCACAAGAAAATCCTAGCTATTTTTATCATCAGGATGGACAACCGATAGCCACTTGGGTTGTACCACAAGGTCATTACTTTATGATGGGTGACAACCGTGACAACAGCGGTGACAGTCGATACTTTGGCTTTGTACCCGAAGGTAATTTTGTGGGTAAAGCAACTGCGATTTGGATCAGCTTTGAAAAACAACCAAACGAATGGCCAACAGGAATCCGCTTTAGTCGTATTGGCGGTATACACTAATAGCTATAATTATGAAAAAATTTAGTCAAATTCAACAATCAATCGGCTATATGTTTCAAGATACATCCCTACTTGAATTAGCCCTTACTCATCGAAGTGCTAATAAATTGCATAACGAGCGTTTAGAGTTTTTAGGGGATTCTATTTTAAGTCTTGTCATAGCCGATGAACTTTATCACCGTTTTTCCAAACAAGATGAAGGCGATCTAAGCCAAATGCGCGCAACACTTGTTTGCGGGCAAACACTTGCCGAAATTGGTAAGGATTTTAAATTGGGCGATCACCTTATTTTAGGACAGGGTGAACTCAAAAGTGGTGGTTTTCGTCGCGAATCGATAATTTCTGATGCTGTAGAAGCCATAATCGGTGCCATTTATCTAGATAGCAACCTAGACACAGTTCGTTCACTTATCTTATCATGGTATCAAAGCCGCTTGACCCAAATTCAACCTGGTATTAAACAAAAAGATGCCAAAACAAGATTACAAGAATACTTACAAGGAATTCATCGTCCGCGCCCATGTTATTTAATTCTTGAAGTAACTGGCGATAACCACGAACAAGAATTCTTAATTCAATGCAAAATTGACAATGATAGCCATGAATATTTAGGTCGTGGCTTAAGTCGCCGAAAAGCAGAACAAGCTGCCGCACAAGAAGCACTCAACCAATTAGGTATAAAATGACAGAAACAACACAACATTGTGGATTTGTCGCCATTGTCGGGCGACCAAATGTAGGTAAATCAACGCTACTAAACCAATTGCTTGGTCAAAAAATTTCGATTACATCACGCAAAGCGCAAACGACCCGTCACCGAATTGTGGGTATTGACACGCAGGATAATGACCAAATTATCTATATCGATACTCCCGGACTTCATATTGAAGAAAAAAGAGCCATAAACCGCTTAATGAATCGTGCTGCAAGCAGCTCAATAGGGGATGTTGAACTCGTTATTTTTGTGGTTGAAGGCACACATTGGAATGACGACGACGAAATGGTCGCCAACAAACTCAAAGATTGCAAAAGCCCAGTTCTGTTAGTGATTAATAAAATTGACAACGTCACCGACAAAACACAATTATTACCGCATATTCAAGCGATAAGCCAAAAAATTAACTTCCTTGATGTTGTGCCAATTAGCGCTGAAAAAGGAGAAGGTGTAGATATTATAAAAGATATCGTCAAAAAACACTTACCAGAAGGTGAACACCATTTCCCTGAAGATTATATTACCGACCGCTCGCAACGTTTTATGGCATCGGAAATCATCCGCGAAAAACTTATGCGCTTTTTGGGTGACGAATTACCTTACTCGGTAACTGTCGAAATTGAACAATTCAAAGTTGATGAACGTAACGGAATGTATCGAATTAACGGATTAATCTTAGTTGAACGTGAAGGACAAAAGAAAATGGTCATCGGCAACAAAGGTGAAAAAATCAAAAAAATTGGTATTGAAGCGCGCAAAGACATGCAATCATTTTTCGACAACAAAGTCCATCTAGAGCTTTGGGTAAAAGTCAAAGCAGGCTGGGCTGATGATGAACGAGCGTTGCGGAGTTTGGGTTATAGTGATGATTAAAGATCTTATTTGATTTTAGTTATTCATCAGGCATAAATATGCCTGATTTTTTAATTTTATTTCCCTCTTTTCGATGTTGTAAACAAAAGACTTAAGATGTAGGAAAACGCAGAGTTGTTTACACTTCATGGTTAAAATAATCCTCTAAAAACTCATAAGGCGTTTTCCCTGAAA